>DATKTT010000001.1:0-2826 GCA_035530955.1 Williamwhitmania sp.
TCTTGGCCTCCAATGGGGGGACGAGGGTAAAGGTAAAATTGTGGATGTGCTTGCTGGGCATTACGATGTTATTGCACGTTTTCAGGGAGGTCCTAATGCAGGACACTCGCTTGAGTTTAACAACATTAAACATGTGCTACATACTATTCCTTCAGGCATTTTCAGGCCTGGGGTGATAAATCTCATTGGTAATGGAGTTGTGATAGACCCAGTAATATTTGCGGATGAAATTAGCAAGCTGAAGGCGATAGGGGTAGTACCCGAAAAAACTCTCTACATCTCAAAAAAGGCCCACCTAATACTGCCAACTCATCGGATACTCGATGCCGCATCCGAAGCGGCCAAAGGGAAAACTAAGATTGGATCAACGCTCAAAGGAATAGGCCCAACCTATATGGACAAAACAGGCCGAAACGGGCTTCGCATCGGGGATATTCTTTCAGAAAATTTTGCTGAGAAGTATGCCTTTCTTACTAACAAGCATAAAGATATTCTTCGCCAATACAACTACGACTACAACCTCGCCGAATACGAAACACAATGGATGCAAGGTATTGAGGTAATTAGATCGATGATGTTGGTAGATAGTGAATACGAGATAAACCGCCATTTGGAAAATAATAAAACCATTCTTGCCGAAGGTGCTCAAGGTTCTCTCCTCGATATCGACTTTGGCTCCTACCCCTACGTCACCTCTTCAAATACAGTATGTGCAGGTGCTTGCACTGGTCTCGGAATTGCACCAAACAGGGTTGGCGAAGTCTTTGGAATCTTTAAAGCTTACTGCACTCGAGTTGGTAGCGGGCCATTCCCAACCGAGCAAGAAAACGACACTGGTGAACAGCTTCGGAAAATTGGGGCAGAATTTGGTGCTACTACTGGCCGACCTCGCCGCTGTGGCTGGCTCGATTTGGTGGCCCTCAAATACACCATCATGCTCAACGGTGTTACCCAGCTAATCATGACCAAGGCTGATGTGCTCGACGCGTTTCACACCATTAAAGTTGCTGTTGCCTACAAGATAGATGGCAAGGAAACCCAAGAGCTTCCATACGATATCGAGGCTAAAATTGAGCCTATTTATAAGGAATTCAAAGGTTGGAACACCCCGATAGCTTCATTTTTGGAAGTTTCAAAACTACCTCAAAATTTGATGGAGTATGTTAAGTTTATTGAGGCTGAGACTAAGGTTCCTGTAACCATTATATCGGTAGGACCAGACAGAGAAGCCACAATATTTCGACCAAAAGGATAGACCAAAATATTTGGATATAAAAGGAGTGGGCTTAACCCGCTCTTTTTTTTAATATGATCGACCAAATTTTGTCACATGAGCGGACAATTCTAAAATAATTTTGAAACAAAAAAAAGTTTATGTTACGATGGAGTTAAAGTAGAATATTCACCTTCTACCTTTTTCTCAACGCTTCCCAAAACACTTCCCTATTGGCATTTTTGATTACACTAAAAATGGTTTGATAAAAAAATGTTATAGTATTTTTATCTGATTGTTTTTTAGCTACATACATCATTCCTTGGTAACTCTTCAACCTCATTTAGACATATATTTCGATGATTCCAAGGTTCGGAAACTTTAGTGTAATAATAGGTTTTACTTCAATTTATTTTCTAAATTTACCAACCAAAAATTAACAATTAACTGATGTATTTATGGAACAAATGATTAATACTTTACGTGATTCAAAAAAGGCAAGATGGACCGCGCTGATAATTGTATCGCTATCAATGTTTGGTGCATACTATTTTAACTATGCCCTTTCGCCGGTTAAGCCGATGCTCGAGAGCATTTTAGGATGGAACAGCTCCGACTTCGGGATATATACCTCCTCCTACACCTGGTTCAACGTATTCCTGTTCATGCTGATTTTTAGCGGTATTGTCCTCGATAAGATGGGCATCCGCTTTACCGGTATTATGGCCACCTTGATGATGGTTATCGGCACCGGGCTTAACTACTGGGCGCTGATACACGTGTTCCCCGATGGCGCCATGATTTTTGGAATAAAAACTCAGGTAGTAATCTCCGCAATCGGGTTCGGAATCTTTGGCGTTGGGTCAGAGGCGGGAGGAATCACCGTTTCCAAGGCTATTGTAAAGTGGTTTAAGGGCAAGGAGATGGCCCTGGCCATGGGTATGCAGATGTCCATTGCCCGTCTGGGAACCGCCGTTGCGCTTGGCATTGCGTTACCGCTGGCAACAACCTACTCCTACTCCTCGCCAGTTCTGCTTGCATTTGTATTCATGTTGATTGCACTGGCCGCCTTCATCATCTACATGGTTATGGATAAGAAGCTGGATGCTTCCCTAGCCCTGAGCAGCAACGGGAACGATGCGGAGGAGGCTTTCGAGCTGAAGGATATCCTCTTTATTGTAAAAAACAAGGGCTTCTGGTATATCGCCATCCTCTGCGTGCTGTTCTACTCGGCCGTGTTCCCGTTTTTGTTCTACGCAACCGACTTGATGATTAACAAGTACCACGTTAACCCCAACCTAGCAGGCGCAATTCCGGCCTTGCTTCCGTTTGGTACCATCTTCCTCACTCCTCTGTTTGGAACTTTCTACGACAAGAAGGGAAAGGGAGCAACAATCATGATTATTGGAGCATTGATACTGATTTTTGTTCACGGTATCCTCACCATTCCTTTCTTAAATACATGGTGGCTTGCAGCGGCAATGGTAATCATCCTTGGAATCGGTTTTTCGTTGGTTCCTGCAGCCATGTGGCCTTCCGTTCCCAAGATTATTCCTGAAAGGCAGCTCGGAACCGCGTATGCTGTAATTTTCTGGATTCAGAATATTGGCCTA
>DATKTT010000002.1:0-18165 GCA_035530955.1 Williamwhitmania sp.
CCTCAGTATAAACAATGCTACCTACTGCACACGCAGCAAGAAGGTAGAGAGAAATAACGCTAGTGTCAACAAACCTCAAGGTTACTGGGGCATCGTTAGCTGGATTTGCAATGGAAAATGGCAACTGTGCCGATGAAGACATCAGGAAAGCCACCACAAATAAAAGGACTAACGCGCCTAAGCCAAGTAGTGTTTTCTTGGAGTTTGTAGGATTAACGATCATGTTCACAATAGGGAATATGATGGCCAAACCAATGGCAATGGCGAAGTAAACATATGCCAAGCCAAGGAATAGCTCCAGATCAATCACACCAACCAGAAAAAGAACAGGTGTAACGGCTGATAACCCTAGCAGAACATATTTAATGACAGCTTTAACGGTTTCAGACATGTCAAACTATTTTTTAAGGTTGTGTTTTGCAAGAATATCTATTAAAGAAATAGAAGCATCTTCCATTTCATTAACGAGTGTGTCAATTTTGGAGATAATGTAGTTGTAGAACAACTGAAGAATCATAGCTACAATAAGACCACCTACAGTGGTGATAAGAGCAACCTTGATACCTCCTGCAACCAATGCGGGGCTAATGTCACCGGCAGCTTGAATGTTGTCGAATGCACCAATCATACCTACTACTGTTCCCAAGAATCCTAACATAGGAGAAAGGGTGATGAACAGTGAAATCCAGGTTAACCCGCTTTCCATACGACCCATTTGAACTGAGCCATAGGAAACCACTGATTTCTCTACAACATCAAGACCTTCGTGCATTCTATCCAGCCCTTGGAAGAAAATGCTGGCAACAGGTCCTTTCGTATTGCGGCAAACTTCCTTAGCAGCTTCAACGCCACCGCTCTGAAGAGCATCCTCAATTTTAGTAAGCAGTTTTTTGGTGTTGGTAGTGGCCAAATTCAGATAGATGATTCTCTCGATAGCTAGCGCCAAACCAATGATCAAGCAGAGAAGAATTGGGGTCATCCACGGCACACCACCTTCGATAAATTTCATTTTTATCTGCTGGCGAACCGTTGTCTCCTGTTCCGCAGGTGCTGCAGGTGTTGCTGTTACAGCAGGTGCTGCAGCCTTGGCTGTATCAACCTTTTGCGTGGCAGTGGCAGTGTCCTTTTTAGCTGCATCGTTCTGAGCATAAGTGGAAGTTGCTCCAAAAGTAAGCATTCCCAGAAGTGCTACAAATCCAAATAGTTTTCTCATGATTTGTTGATGTTAGTTTTAAACGTTTGGGTTTACTGTGTTTATTATTAGTTTTCTTCAACTTAGTTGCTTATTCAGCGCGGAGAGAGCGGGATTCGAACCCGCGATACGCTTGTGGCATATACACACTTTCCAGGCGTGCGCCTTCGACCACTCGGCCACCTCTCCAAGTTCTCATTAAAATTAAGTGCGCAAATTACAATTTTTTTTTTTAATGTCAACCCTACTGGCTTATTTCCCCACTAATTGATTTATCCAGCTGCTGTTGTATCTCCTCGGCTGTTAACTTTTGACCAAGAAGAAACATGAGCTTAGCAACTGCGGCCTCTGTAGTAATATCGTAGCCACTTCGTACTCCAACTTTTTTAAGTAAGATACCTGTTTCATACTTATCCATATCTACGCCACCAGCATGGCACTGAGTTACATTAAGCACCACAATACCCTGCTCCACTGCTCGCCCAATTCTTTCGAGAAACCAGGGTAGTGTTGGGGCGTTACCGGACCCAAATGTCTCCAAAATTGCTGCCTTTAATCCCTTTATAGACAATAAACCACCTACAACCGCTGGTGTAATACCCGGAAAAATTTTAAGGATGGCAATGTTGGTGTCTAACTCGGTATACGTCTTTAATTCGCGAAGACCCGTTGGGTAGCTAATATAGGCATGGTTATACCTTATATTAATACCTGCCTCAGCAAGTGGCGGATAGTTGTCGCTGCGAAAGGCGTTGAAGTGATCAGCATTATGCTTGATTGTTCTGTTCCCTCGAAAAAGCCTGTTTTCAAAAAAAACACAAACCTCCGGGACCAAAGGCTGGCCATTCTTTCTAGCAGCCGCTATCTCTATGGCCGAAACGAGATTTTCTTTACCATCAGTACGAAGGGTTCCAATCGGAAGCTGTGAACCCGTTAATATTATAGGCTTATCAAGATTCTGAATCATAAAGCTGAGAGCCGAAGCCGTGTACGACATGGTATCTGTGCCATGCAGAATCACAAACCCATCGTAGTGGTTATAGTTGCTGCTGACTAGCTCCACCAGCTTAACCCAAAAATCGGGCTGTATATTGGAGGAATCCACCAGTGGTGAAAAGGATACCGTTTCAATTTTAAAGCCAAATTTTTTTAACTCTGGAACTTCCTCCTCAATTTGCTCAAAGTTAAAAGGAGCAAGGGAACCAGTTTCTGGATTATGCTTCATTCCGATGGTTCCTCCTGTGTAAATCACCAAAATTGAAGATGCTGTGCTTCCTTCCATATGCTCGGCTAATTATAAATTGAATAGTTGAATTGCATTGCCCGTCGTAATCTCTTCAACCCTTTCAAAGGTTGTTGCCTTGTAGGTGGCTAAAGACTGGGCAATCAATGGAATATATGCTGAGCTGTTTCGCTTGCCTCTGTGAGGTACTGGAGCGAGGTAGGGCGAATCTGTTTCCAAAACAATTTCTTCAATTGGAATCTCCCGCACAGTATGCTTTAGGTCTGAGTTTTTAAAGGTTATTACTCCTCCTATTCCAAAGTAAAACCCTCCAAAATTTTGAATCCAGTTCACCTCGTCCAACCCTCCTGAAAAGCTATGAAATACGCCGGTTAATCCTCTTCCGCGAAAAGAGTTGAGAACGTCAAATATTTCAGGAAAAGCATCTCTGCTGTGGATAATTACGGGAAGATGCTGGTGAAGAGCCAACTCCAGCTGTAGTGAAAAGGCATCCCTCTGCTCATTCAGGTATGTTTTATCCCAGTATAAATCTATGCCTATTTCTCCAATGGCCACAAATTCGCTCGTATTAATTTTACTGATTATCTTTTCAAGACAGGATTGAGATTCAGCATTGACTGAGGTTGGATGGAGCCCCATGGCTGGTGAACAGCATGAAAATTTCTGTGTTACAGCAAGCATGGGTTCAATGCTATTGCAATCCACGTTGGGAAGAATAAACCGCTCCACACCCTGCTGTTGGGCGGTTGAAATAACATTCTCCAAGTCCTGAGCAAAATCAGGCAGATACAAGTGTGTGTGAGTATCAATCAGCATAGCCAGTAAATGGGTTACAAACTTAGTAAAAGTTGGCAACTTCGCTAACGTCTCACCAAACCATAGAGTTTTCCTGGGAAACTCTTTACAATCCCTGAAAACTCAAGGTTTAGAAGCAACCCGGAAACTTTGCTCACCGGCATCTGTGCTTTAATAGCCAGCGTATCAAGGTTCTCCTTCTCCTGATTGCCAAGCAACTCAACTAGCTGCTGCTCCTCCTTTGTTAGCTCAACAAAAAGAGCTGGCTGAACGGGATGTTTAACAACACCCGTTTCGGAAGTCCATCCCATAAGCTGAGTGATATCTTTTGCCGACCCCACCAAGGCAGCCTTATTAGTCCGAATCATCTCATTGCAGCCTTCAGAATATTTATCGCCAACCCTTCCTGGAACAGCGGCAACATCGCGGCTATAGGAGTTGGCAATGTCAGCTGTTATCAGAGCCCCGCCTTTAGACCCTGATTCCATCACCAGCGTTAGGTCGCTAAGTCCAGCGATTATTCTGTTTCGTTTAATAAAATTTTGTCTATCGGCCTTGGTTTCCGAAGGGAAATCGCTGACAAGAGCTCCATTGGCCATGATTTCCTTAGCCGTATTCCTATGCTCTGAAGGGTAAATGGTGTCGAGGCTATGGCCTAGAACAGCAACTGTTTTGAGCCCATGCTTCAAGGCGGCCCTATGCGCACAAATATCGATACCAAAAGCTAGGCCGCTAACAACCAATGGCGAGTGACCCTCGCTAGCAAGGTCGGAAAGAATTTGCTCACAAACAGTTTTACCGTAGTCTGTAGCGCTACGTGTTCCAACCACAGCCATAATCTTACGGGCATTCAGGTCAACTTCTCCCTTGAGAAAAAAAACAACAGGCCCATCTTCACACGCTTTAAGCCGCTCTGGGTAACTCTTTTCAACGTATACAAGCGCCACTATTCCATACCGCTCAATAAACTTCACCTCTTTTTCAGCCCGATCAAGCACCTTCTGCTGGGCGATAGACTTTGCAAGCAGGTCGCCAATTCCTGGTATTTTGAGCAGATTGGCCTTCTTCTCCTTAAATACAGCCGCTGCACCACCACAATAAGCAATTAACTTCTTGGCATTGATACTTCCAATGCCAGGAATCATATCGATAGCAATGTAGTAGTGTAAATCTTCAGAGCGCATTTTAGCCCAAACCCTTGTTTTTAATAATTATGGAATTAAGTACATGCAGCAACTTGTCTCGCTTAGTACGTCCAAGTAGCGAAATGCTAATAGGCGGATACTTAGCAACCTTCAACCCAACCCTTTGGTGGAGAATCAGCCTCCATCTTTTGTTGAAAAAACTTTTTTCAACCGTTAAGTTTATCAGCGCATCTAAGCCAATTTCTATACTTTTTCTATCCTCACCCAGCATCCGCATCGAAAAATAACGAAAAATAATAACCCCCTTTTCCACAGTAAAATATACATAGCTGGCATCGATAATGTAGTGGTACGCTAGAAAAAATAGGTAGGCCAACAAAGGGACCCCAACCATAAACCACTTAGATATTCCAAAAACTGGCTCATCAAGCGGGTAAAGATAAAAGAGAAGCATAACCCAACCACCCAAAACAATTGCATAGGAGATTCTCTGTATCTTATAAAGTGTGGTTTCCTTTACATTCTCTATTTCCATATTCGTAATTTATTTGACCAATGATCAATATGCTTTAAATCGAGGGGCTTCGATTCTATGCTGGGCTCTGATCTTGAATTCAACGCTATTGATAAATTCATCTTATAAAGTAACAAAATTACCACCTCAACTCAAAATGATAAAACAGCGAGGTTACTCACTTTTAAAATTTAATGCAGCAGCTAATTACTTCATCAGCTCAGTAGACTCGCTCATCGGATGACTAATCTGTTTTATAGAATTGGTCTTTAGCAATCTATAATTAGAGGTTAGATGAAGCGCTAGTTTACCCTAATCCAACTTCTAGAGGCATAATTATATTCTGTCGGTCAGTTACGCAGCGTTTTTTAATTTTTCATGTCGCTGTTTGACTGGTTATTGTCATGTTTTTTTGGTAAAATGTCTTGTAAAATGTATAATGGTGTTCTATATTATTTATTTTTGGAAGTTGGCAAAAAGTTGTTTTACTAAGGGTTTAAGCCATGCTAAAGTATTATGTAACAAAGGAAGATAATACCCTCAATAGTGAGGTTTCCCTATCGGCATCACGGCGGTACAACAACCGCACGCTGACCTTTAGAGCACTTTACAATAAGGGTACTGATACCAAAAATGACCCGGAAAACTCCGTTCCGGATAATATTGACTTCCTCGACCAAGACCTGAAGGCTGGAGTAAAATCCATTGCCAAGGGGAAATCGGGTGTAGCGATGCACTTTATCAAGCATTTCTTCAGAAAGTACCAAGGGGAATGGATTATTGCAGGCTCCGAGAAGTTGAACAATAAAGCTGTTAATGACTTGGTAGATATCCTTGCCGAAGGTGGCACAAACATTAAGTATGTGGAACTTACTGGCGTTTCCGTTGTGAAAATTATTGGTAGAAGCCTCAAGGGGCCCATATCCAGAGTCGACGGCGTTATTTCCAGTAAATTTATTACCGCGTCCCTGCTCATTTCGCCCTCCCTCTCCGACTCCGCTGCAGAATCGCTCCGAAACGCGTTTGTAGGGTCTCCCTATATTCGTCAAAACATCAAACTTTTCAGACACATTGGCATCAACACCGACTGGAACGAAAACGAAATATTGATTGAGCACATTTTTAAGGATGGAAGTATAGTATATGTTGAGGCCGACTGGGGTAATGCCTCCTACCTTTACGAAATGTTTATCCTTTCTGATTCAAAGAAGTTGGTGGTGAATGGTCTCAACGTTGATACCTTTCAAAGCGATGGAATTATAAAAGAACTCTTTGAAGAATTTGGGGTAAAAACAGAACCGATTGAGGGCGGTGTAGAACTAACCAAGGTAAAGCGTAAAGTCAAAAAGTATTACCACGATTTTGCAAATAACCCAGACCTTATTCCTTGCTTTACAGTGACCTGCGCATTACTGGGAATTCCATTCAAAATTAAAGGCGTAAATTTAAGGGGACGAGCTCCCGAACGGTCCAAAATGTTGAAGGAGTGCCTTGGGTTCCTTGGTGCAAGCATTGAAACAAAGGAGGAAGATGAAGCTGAAACGGTTATTTTTGATGGCAAGTTAACCATGCCGGAAAAGGGAAGCCAGGTTAATGTCCCAGCCCAAAAGGACCATCGATTGGCCATGGCTTTTTCGCCAGCAGCCCTACTGGGCTACAGGGTTGCCATTGAGAGCCCCACACAGGTTAATAAAACCTACACAGCCTACTGGGACGACCTCAAAAAATTGGGTTTTTCAATCGAACAGGAATTATAGTAAACGAAACCGGCACTCGCCGGTTTCTTCCTTATAATCGGAGCCAAGTTTCGAAACGTTGAATAGGTGGAAGTTTGTTTTGGAGAATTGCTACATTGCATGTAATTTTGTCAGTTGAACAACATCTTGTTCGTCAAAATATTCTGAATAACATTGACGATGATCGACATACAGAGAATTAAGCAACGGTTTAACATTATTGGGGTTAGCACTGGGCTACATCGAGCTCTCGAAGTGGCGGTACAGGTTGCACACACCGACCTGAGCGTTCTCATTTCTGGAGAAAGCGGCACGGGCAAGGAGGTCTTTCCTCAGGTAATCCACCAGTTTAGCGCACGTAAGCATGGATCCTACATTGCAGTAAATTGCGGAGCTATTCCTGAAGGGACCATTGATTCTGAACTTTTTGGACATGAAAAAGGATCGTTTACCGGAGCCACTGAGAGCCGTAAGGGATACTTTGAGGTGGCCGATGGCGGAACCATTTTCCTTGACGAAGTGGCAGAGTTGCCCCTTTCCACCCAGGTAAGGTTACTCCGCGTTTTAGAAACGGGCGAATTCATGCGGGTTGGATCGTCGAAATCACAAAAAACTAACGTTAGGGTAATCGCTGCAACTAACGTAAACTTGAACCATGCAATTCAGGAGAATCGATTTCGTGAAGATTTATACTATAGGCTAAACACCGTTCCCATTTCAATTCCACCGCTGCGCGAAAGGGTCGAAGACACACACCTGCTTTTTAGAAAATTTGCGGCCGATTTTGCCGAAAAATATTCGATGCCGGCCATCAACCTCTCCGCTGAAGCGAGAAGGATGCTTGAAAATTACAAATGGCCCGGAAACATTCGTCAGCTAAAGAATGTAACCGAACAAATTTCGGTTATTGAAGAGAACCGAACAGTTTCGGAGGATACGCTCCGGCTCTATCTCCCAGACTATACTGAGGTAAAGCTGCCTGCCTTATACAAGGGCGTTGATGAGCGAACGTTTTCGTCCGAACGAGAAATCCTCTACAAAGTTCTTTTCGACATGAAGAACGATATGAGCGATCTAAAGAAGTTGGTATACGATCTAATGCAAAACCGTTCATCCGATTTCGCTGAATCCGACAAGGCAGTGCTTCTACAGCGTCTTTATCATACAGTGCCCGACACGATGCGCGAGTTCAACCACGGCCCCGTTGGCCATGCAGTGGAATCGACCTCAAAGAACAAACATAGCGTTATCGATACCGAAGAGTTTGTTGAAGAGTCCCTCTCCCTTGAAGATAAAGAGATTGAGTTTATCAAAAAAGCCCTCGAAAAGCATAAGGGTAAGCGGAAAAATGCGGCTCAAGAACTTGGCATCTCTGAACGCACGCTCTACCGTAAGCTCAAAGAACATAACCTTGAATAACTTTAACACACCAAAGGAATGAACAATCGCCTCCTCAACATACTCTTTATTGGCCTCACCATAGTATTGATAACCAGTTCGTGTGCGGTTAAGTACTCCTTCACTGGCGCATCTATTCCACCCGAATCCAAAACGGTAAGCGTAAAGTACTTCAATAATATCTCGCCAAACATTGATCCTTCGCTGAGCCAAACCCTAACAGAGGCCGTCAAGAATAGATTTGTATCTCAAACCTCCTTGGCTGTTGTGCAAAATGATGGCGACCTCAACTTTGAAGGCCAAATTACTAACTCTACCGTAACACCGGTGGCAATTCAAGGTAATCAATACGCCCTCCAAAACAGGCTTACCATAACGGTTCAGGTAAAGTTTACCAATAAAAACAATCCTGAACTAAACTTCAGCAAATCGTTCTCGGAATACGAAGATTTCCCTTCAACACAAACCCTACTTCAAGTCCAATCCAGCTTAACAACACTGATAGTGGATAAGCTTGTGGATGATATCTTTAACCAAGCTGTTGCAAATTGGTAACCATGCTAAATACGGAAACATTTTACTCACTCCTCGCAGGAGATAGAAGCCAATATGGAGAAACTGCAATATCTTTAGAAGTTCTCCTTAAACAATACCCTTGGTTTGAGATGGGGCATGTACTGCGAGCAGCCCTGCCAAACAGCAGCAGCAACCAGCTAAAAGTGGCTGCAACCTACGCGCAAAACAGGACGCAGCTGCAGCTTTTTATCAATGCTGCAAGTATCCTTCCCAAGAGCACACCACCAATAGCTGAGTTACCGAATGAACTTCAGGAAACTGGGCCAGCTGCTGTTGAAGAGGTCGAACTGCAGGAAGGCCAAGACCTGCTTGAGTTTTCGGAGCAGCAGCAGACCGACAAAGTTTTGGATGTTAAGAGCGAGGAACCACCTATAGCCACCTCAGGACAGGAGGTATTTGAATTGGAAGAGACAGAAGCCCCAGTCAAAGATGACCTTATTGATGTGTTTCTTAAGACGGCTCCTCGGATTGTACCACCCAAAGAGATGCCTGCCGAACAGGAGGATATTTCTATGGACAGCGTTAAAGAACCTAGCGACGTTGCCACAGAGTTGCTGGCTCAAATCTTTGTTGAGCAAAAGTTATTCGACAAGGCCATTGCAACCTACGAAAAATTATGCTTGAAATATCCGGAAAAAAGTGCTTACTTTGCCAGTCAAATCGAAGAGATTAAGAAACTACTGCTACCGTAACAAAACAAACTCAAGAACATCATGTATACAATTGTATTATTTCTCATTCTTGCGGCCTCTATCTTGTTGGTTTTAGTCGTGCTGGCTCAAAATTCAAAAGGAGGAGGACTCGCTTCCAATTTTTCTGCATCGAACCAGGTAATGGGTGTTAGAAAAACCGCCGACTTCCTCGAAAAAGCAACATGGACTTTGGCAATTGCGCTCTTGGTATTGAGCCTTGTAGCTGTTATTGCAATTCCAAAGGCCGATCGCCAAAAAGCAACATCGGAAATTGAAAGCCAGGTAGAACAAACAGCTCCTCCGGCAACAACACCTAACTTTCCAACAACCCCCAACCAAGATAGTAAATCACAGGCACAACCAGCTACTCAGCAGCAGCCTGAAAAGAAATAGCACTTAACGTGTAAACTTCCTCAATGTGTCAGTATGTCAGATACTGACACATTTTTTTTACCTTACACACAAGGATTGTGAGTTCTATGGCTTTGTATTGCAGAGCAAAACCACAATCTGATGCCTCTTCCAGTGGCAGTAAACCAAATTAAGATCAGTCAAAATTACAACCAATTTGATTTGGCATGAATTGTGCCTTATCGTTGCGGAAAAATGTTTAACTAAAATAACGCATACTATGTCAGAGGTTAAAATTAAACCATTAGCAGACAGAGTTCTGGTTGAAGCCAAAGAGGCTGAAGAAAAAACTGCCAGTGGAATTTATATTCCCGACACTGCGAAGGAAAAGCCCCAGAGAGGGACCGTTGTGGCTGTAGGTTCAGGCACCAAAGACATTGCCATGGAAGTTAAAGTTGGCGATGAAGTTCTTTATGGAAAGTATTCCGGCACAGAAATCGCCGTTGACGGCAAGGACTACCTAATCATGAAGCAGTCCGATATTCTTGCAGTTCTCTAGTTACATGAATGGCTAAATCGTAAAAACAAAAAATAATGGCAAAAGAAATTAAATTCAATATCGAAGCTCGTGACCTTCTTAAAAAAGGTGTTGATGAGCTGGCCGACGCTGTAAAGGTTACCCTCGGACCAAAAGGTCGCAACGTGGTTATCGACAAAAAATTTGGCGCTCCTCAAATTACAAAAGACGGTGTAACCGTTGCCAAGGAGATTGAGCTGTCCGATCCATTTGCAAACATGGGCGCCCAAATGGTAAAGGAAGTTGCCTCAAAAACTGCTGACGATGCAGGTGATGGCACAACTACTGCAACCGTACTTGCTCAATCTATTATTAGCGTTGGGCTAAAGAACGTTACAGCCGGTGCAAACCCAATGGATCTTAAAAGAGGTATCGACAAAGCCGTGATCAAGGTGGTTGAGGCCCTTAAGAAGCAGAGTCAGGAAATTGGTGACGAAAGCCTAAAAATTGAGCAGGTTAGCACGATTTCGGCCAACAACGACAGCACCATTGGCAAGCTTATTGCTGAAGCTATGGGCAAGGTAAAGCGCGAAGGCGTTATCACCGTTGAGGAAAGCAAGGGTATTGAAACTTACGTTGAGGTAGTTGAAGGAATGCAATTCGACCGCGGATACATTTCGCCCTACTTCATCACCGATGCTGACAAAATGGAGGTATCGCTCGAAAGCCCTATGATTCTTATCACCGATAAGAAAGTTAGCACCATGAAGGACTTGCTCCCAATTCTTGAACCAATAGCTCAGGGAGGCCATTCACTGCTAATAATTGCCGAAGACATCGATGGCGAGGCTCTTGCAACATTGGTTGTAAATAAGCTACGTGGATCGCTCAAAATTGCAGCGGTTAAGGCTCCCGGTTTTGGCGATCGTCGTAAGGAAATGCTTGAAGACATTGCCATACTTACCGGAGGTGTTGTGATTTCTGAAGAAAAAGGTCTTCGTCTTGACGCGGCCAAGCTCGAAATGCTTGGACGTGCCGAAAAGATAACCATCAACAAGGAAAATACCACCTTAGTAAATGGGGCTGGTGATAAAGCTGGCATTAAGCAGCGTGTGGCCCAGATTAAGGTTCAAATTGAAAACACCACCAGCGACTACGACCGTGAAAAGTTACAGGAGCGCTTGGCCAAGTTGGCAGGTGGCGTAGCCGTTCTTTACGTTGGTGCTGCCTCTGAGGTTGAAATGAAGGAAAAGAAGGACCGCGTTGACGATGCCCTTAGCGCAACCCGCGCTGCCGTTGAGGAAGGTATTGTTCCCGGAGGTGGTGTTGCATACATTCGCGCTATTGAAGCTCTTGAGAACCAAAAGGGTGATAACGACGACGAAACTACTGGAATCCTAATTGTTAAGAGAGCCATTGAAGAGCCTCTCCGCCAAATTGTGGTTAATGCAGGTCTTGAGGGATCGGTTATCGTTCAGAAGGTTAAGGAAGGTAAGGGCGACTTTGGCTACAATGCCCGCACCGACAAATACGAAAACCTATTCAAGAGCGGTGTTATCGATCCAACAAAGGTTACCCGTATTGCATTGGAAAATGCAGCCTCCATTGCAGGTATGTTCCTCACCACTGAGTGCGTCCTAGTTGACAAGAAAGAAGATAACGCTATGCCTCCAATGAACCCAGGAATGGGTGGTATGGGTGGTATGATGTAATCGACTCCGTAATATTTGATAAAACGGATATCCAACTGGGTATCCGTTTTTTTTGCTACTTCAGCAACCAGCTAATTGCTGCAGGAAACTCCCTTTTCCAATATTGCTCATTATGCTTCCCATCGCTGGAGACAGAGACAACCAAATTCTTTTTTCTTACACCCTTCTGCTTTAGCTCTTCTATTACCTTGAGCATATCCGAAACCATAGTTGTACTTTCGGGTTGACCTCCATAGAAGTAATATCGCTGCATGGGATTAAGCCTAGAACTATTTAACCAAGAGTAGATGCTATCGCTAAACCAGATGGAAGGGCTAAAAATTAGCGCACCACCAATTACATTTGGATATTTTGTAGCGATGTAGAGCGAGATCAGTCCGCCCAGCGAACTCCCTCCAACAAATGTTCCTTTCGATTCTGGAATTGTTCTAAAGGCGCTATCAATAGCAGGTTTTAGTGTCTCCACCACAAACTGAGCATAAAGATCACCCCGGCCACCTTTCTTCAACTCCACGTTCTGCCAAGGTGTGAGTTCCTCAATTCGAAAATCCCCACCGTTGTCAATGCCAACTACAATGCAGCTAACCCTAGCGGCTTTGTAAAGGCTGTCGAGCGATTCATCCACACCCCACTCACCCGAAAATGCAGTTAAAACATCAAATAAGTTTTGTCCATCTTGCATGTAAACCACCGGATAGCGCTTGCCTGAAGTCGCATAGTCGGGTGGCAGGTAGACCCGAATAGTTCGCGTTCGTTTGAATTGTGGCATGTAGAAATCGGTTTTCCAAACCGAAACATTTTTGGATGCTGTTGAGCGAGCTGGTGATGCTTCAAAATAATCGCTCCATCCGGAAACGTTGAGCGTTGCCGTATCACCTTTACTAAAGTCCACCCGACGGTTTTCTACCGCTGTTCCAGTTCCCGAAACCTCTACCTTTTTCCAACTTCCACGCGTAACCTTACATTCAAACGTTGTAGGGATATCAGTTTTAGCTAGAATGTAGGTAATGCTATCTACCCGTCTAAATAAAAATGCGGTATCGTCTGGATTCCAATCGTTTTGGCCTCCTGCCAAAAAAAGTGAATCGCTGAAGGATATCGGTTTAATAACCTTGACTACAAAAACTCGTTGAGCCAAGGAGGTGGATACCAAAAGCATTTGGAGTAGAGCAATGGATATCAAACTACTTACAAATCTCATCATCGTTGTCTTAACAAAACACCAAATAAAACCATCAATTGATAATTCTTCGCTAAAGTAATCAATCCATATAAGTCCAATACATCCAGCCCTATTCAATCATAGCTTCATTCCAAAATATTTTACTTCCCCCAGAATCAAGAGAATTTTGGCAAAATGGTATCACTGGGAAGCAAGGTCATTTTATTGGGTGTTGAAAAATTTCCAATGTTTTGAATATCTTTGTACGCTTAACATCCAGTGTTTTCGAGGAATAGTAATGAGATTCAAGGAATGATTCGGGCAATACGCCTGCGATTGATGGACTCAACTACACTGGAGTCGTTACTAAATTGAAGTAATTAATAGTTAATGGAAGATATTAGAAATTTCTGCATCATTGCCCACATTGACCATGGGAAGAGCACTCTGGCTGACAGAATGCTTCAGCTAACCAAAACCCTAACTGATAGAGAGTTTCAAAATCAGGTTTTGGACAGCATGGATTTGGAAAGGGAAAAAGGAATCACCATAAAGAGCCACGCCATTCAAATGGAGTATATCCACGAGGGTAAGCCCTTTCAGCTCAACCTCATTGATACTCCCGGCCATGTGGATTTTTCGTATGAAGTTTCGCGTGCAATTGCCTCCTGCGAAGGAGCGCTGCTAGTTGTTGATGCCACTCAGGGTATTCAAGCACAAACTATTTCGAACCTCTACCTTGCTCTAGCCCACGACCTCGACATTATTCCCATAATCAACAAAATTGATATGGATGCCGCCATGGTTGACGATGTTAAGGACCAAATTGTTGACCTCATTGGATGCAGCAGAGAGGAAATTCTTGCCGTTAGCGCTAAGACTGGCGATGGCGTCGATCAAATCATGGAAGCCATCATTACACGGATAAAGCCACCTACGGGCGATTCCAACGCTCCACTTCAAGCACTTATCTTCGACTCCGTATTCAATCCCTTCCGGGGAATTATTGCCTATTTCCGCGTTTTCAATGGAACCTTAGAAACAGGCGATAAAGTTAAGTTCTTTAATACGGGTAAAACATACGAGGCCGATGAGATTGGCTACCTAAAGCTAAAGCTCATGCCCAAGAAAAAGATAAAAGCTGGGGAGGTTGGCTACATTATTTCAGGTATTAAGAATGCGGTTGACGTAAAGGTGGGTGATACCCTAACCCACATTGAAAGGCCTTGCACCGTTGCCATTTCCGGCTTTGAAGATGTAAAACCAATGGTGTTTGCAGGTATTTACCCTGTTGATAGCGATGAGTACGAAGATCTACGAGCTTCGCTCGAAAAGTTGCAGCTGAATGATGCCTCCCTTACTTTTGAACCGGAATCTTCATTAGCTCTTGGCTTTGGCTTTCGATGTGGATTTTTAGGCCTGCTACACATGGAAATTGTTCAGGAACGCCTCTACAGGGAGTTCAACATGGACGTAATTACAACCGTTCCAAACGTATCCTTCAAGGTTTTCACCACAAAGGGCGAAGTGGTAGACGTCCATAACCCAAGCGGCTTACCGGCACAAACCATCATTGGCCATATTGAGGAGCCAACCATTAACGCCCAGATTATTACCAAGAGTGAATACTTGGGAGCTGTAATGAAGCTCTGCATTGATAAGCGCGGCATCTTAAAAAATCAGGTATTTCTCACCTCCGACAGGGTGGAGATCACCTTTACCATGCCTCTCAGCGATATTGTTTTCGACTTCTACGATAAGCTAAAGTCGATATCGCGTGGCTATGCTTCGTTCGACTACTTCCTGAACGGCTATCAAAAGGCCGACTTGATTAAGCTAGATATCCTGCTCAATGGTGAAATGGTGGATGCACTATCATCGCTCATCCATAGAGATTATGCCTACAACTTTGGACGTCGGATGTGCGAAAAGTTGCAGGAGCTAATCCCTCGCCAGCAGTTCGACATTGCCATTCAGGCAGCCATTGGGGCAAAAATAATTGCCCGCGAAACAGTAAAGGCCGTTCGTAAGGATGTTACCGCTAAGTGCTACGGAGGAGATATTTCGCGTAAGCGTAAGCTGCTCGAGAAGCAGAAAAAAGGGAAGAAGAGAATGCGTCAGGTGGGCACTGTAGAGGTTCCTCAGGAGGCATTTCTTGCGATTCTCAAGCTCGATTGATCATTGGGCAACCGCCTGCCAGAATGCAACCGCGGCTTTTTGCTTTTTACCATGATTGCTAAAATAAAACAATACTGGAAACTCAAACGGCTGGGGTACGTAAACGACCAGCTAGGCATTGCCCACCGCTTCAGGCAGGAGGGAAATAGCTGGAATAACCATCTGGCTAAGTCGAAGCAGGCCATTCTTGCATTTGTTGCAAAGGGAGAATATAAGTCGATAGCAATTCTTGGATCCGGGTGGTTACTCGATGTCCCTCTGGACGAGCTGGTTGCCCAGAACAAAAAGGTTATTCTGGTTGATATTCTGCATCCAAAACAAGTGCTGCACCAGTGGAAAGATAATCCTTTAGTTCAGTTTGTTGAGGCCGACCTTACGGCAGGTGCCGTAAACATCTTCAATAACGTAGTATCGCGAAAAATTAGTAAGGAGGAGGCCATCTTTCTACTTGGCAACCTCCACCCCGAAAACCTGCTTCTAGCAACCGACGCTGTAATCTCGGTTAACCTGCTAAGCCAGTTGGCCCAAATTCCGGTGGAGAGGCTAAAGGATAAGGGGGTGATTTCGGATCATTTTGCAACTACCACGAGCAGAATTCTTCAGCAACAGCATTTGATGTGGCTGTCTAACCACGATTGCCTATTGATTTCCGACATCGAAGAGGAACTATTCGATGAGGATGAAAAGTTGTGTGGAACCAATCCGCTAGTGGAAATTGACAAGAAAAAGTGGCAGCAGATAGACCGGTGGAAATGGAGGTTTGATACCCGCAAAACTTACCGGCAAGACTTTAAAACCCGCTTAAACGTTGGTGTTTTTGAAAAGGTGAAATAGAATGTTGACTAGGCTTTTTCTCCAAACGAAAATGCCCTAACCCAATCAACTTCCATCGATACTGGCAACTTTCCATCATCAATATCGCTTCCAAGACCCGAGGAGAACACTAGATACATTGGATAGCTGGGTATATGCTTCGTTTCCTTCCTAACCAATACGCCATTGACCTTCCAATCAATTGATTTCGGTGTCCAGTCAACGGTGAAGATTGCAAATTGGCCACTTATGCTCGGTAGCGACAACTTACCCGTCTGCCGACTCACTCTTCCCGACTCATCGCCATGAAAGAGCCCCTGTTCAAAGTTGTTTGCTCTCGATCCAAACTTAAATATGTTAAGCTGTGGCAACATTTTGTCGCCAACCATCCAGAAAGCATGAAAAACGGGAAACTGTGGCTGCAACCGAACCTTTGCCTCAAATCGTCCATAGGCCTGACGAAAACTCTGTCCAGTGGATACAAGGCCGGAAGTATAGCTAAACTCTTTGGGAAAGAATCCTAGCTTTTCATCCCATACCATACCATTAGCCTTCTCTTTTCTGGTTTCAATCGTTAGGAGACTATTTTCCAAATGGACATTGTTGCCATCAGAAAGGTGCTGCCTCTCCCCAGAGAGAGAATATCCCTTATGAAGCAACGCTTCACCCCAAAAGTAGCGTGTTAGCCAACGATTTTTATCCAGTTTCTTTTCGTCAAAATTATCCAAGAATGTCAACTCCCAACTAAGATATGGGGCCAGCCTTCCAGACCTCTTCTCCTTAAATAAAAATAGTAAATCAACATCCTTCTCAAGCTGCTTAAACTCTTGGAGAAGTTTATAATCCTCCGACTGCTCAAACTTATCCTTGGAGAGAAGGTATTTCTTCTTTTCCCGAAAATCTGCTGACCCAACCAGCTGTTCCAACTCGGCAAGCTCAACAAGTAGATTTCCAGCCTCAATGCTATCCAAGTTTTTTAAAAGAGGGCCGCCATCAACCTTTAGGTAAATGCGGATATCGGCATTATTGCTGAGTAATTTAAACTCCTGCTCCAAGGCATAGTATTCCGAATTCTTCCACTTATATGAGCGCAAGAAATCATGGAATCCTGATGCAGAAACAATCTTTACGACCTCCTCGTAGCGCAAAATAATTGTTTGATCGAGGTCCTCCTCCTTTCCCTTGAGGTGCTTCTTAACATGCGGATGCTTTCGAAGAGTTTTATACTCAACTAACGTCTTATATTCATTGGTATTCTTAACGGAGTATTCCTTCTTGCGTACAATAAATTCCTGATCCGAAAGCATACTCTTCAACTCAAAGAAACGAGCAATATCTTTTGAATCCTTTACTTTTAAGTAGGTGGCGTAGCTAGTGGATTGCTTAAATGAAAAATATTTTTTAATACGAGCATCCCGTTGTAGCTCATGAAGACGGTTTTCGGCCTTAAACTCTGAGCTACCTTTGTAGGTTAAGTTTTTCAACTCACGTCTTCTTTGGGCAAATTCCACTGTGGAAACGTAGGTTTTAAGCTCATTTAAACGTGTCAACTTCGAGGAGGCATCAACCTCCTTATAGCGCTTGACGTCGGATAGAAGCGCATTAATGCGTCCCTCATACGCCTCAGCGGATGGCAACATGCCAAGTGTGCGGGAAGTTACATATCGAAACCAGTAGAAAGAATTTGCCATCTATAAGCGTCTTTGAATTATGATTCCCGGTGATGCATTATCATTTTAAACGGAACTTTCAGATTTTCAGCATAGTCCTCTCCTGCCTCCTGCATATCATCATCGTCCTCAAAGTAGTGCCATTGCACTTCAATGGTGTGGCCGTGGCGATGCATCTCCCGAAGCTTTTCAAAAAGTTTAATAAACATTTTTGAGGAGGATGTATTATAGTACTCCAGATTGAAAACTAACTCCGTTTTAGGATTGGGGTTAAGGGAATATTCGTCGAACCAAGAAATTATTGGATTGTAGAATTCAAGCACATCCTCGGGGAGTGAGTTTCCTGCAATTTCAAATACTCCTTCTACCTTATCAAGAACAACCTTGGGGGTTTCCTCAGTTGGATCAATAATAATTGCTTTCATAGCCAGGAATAATTTATCCAAAAATAAAGGAAAAAAACAAAATCCT
>DATKTT010000003.1:0-5064 GCA_035530955.1 Williamwhitmania sp.
GCTGCTGCCGCACACTGCCTGCTTGAGATGAAGCGAACCACCGTATTCCTTCGAGGCATAAAGTGTGCAATTGATTCGAAATTGCATGCTAATAATAGTAGGGTAGAAATTTTATATGCAGGTTGTGGTCCATATGCCACACTAGCAACACCTCTACTTTCATTCTACACCTCAGAGCAAGTAAGGGTAACCCTCTTAGACATTAATCCCGTTTCTATCAAAGCAGCAGAAACGCTCATTGTTTCCCTCGAGCTTGAGGGCTATGTGGCAGATTACACTTTAGCAGACGCCAGCACATATCAGGTAGATAAATCCTACGACATCGTGATTTCGGAAACGATGCAGAGCGGGTTAAAAAAGGAGCCACAGGTAGCCATAATGCAAAACCTAATACCTCAGTGTAACTCCAATACCATTTTCATCCCTGAGCAAATTACCATTGATGCCTACTTAAAGAAGAGAGGCATTTGGCAAGGAGACCAATTAATAGAAGAGGGAGGTAAAACAACCCATATCTGTGAACTCTTTTCAGTAAGCAAAACAAGATTGGAGGCAGGTAGTTATAGGAAGGTTGTTGATATGCCTCAATCGCTTATCGGTCCATACGACCTGCTGCTTTACACTACCATCAGGGTGTTTGGCGAAGAGGTGCTGAGTCTAAACGATTGCAGCTTAAACCTGCCTCTCAGGTATTATGAGTTTAGGAACGGTTATCCCAAATCTATTGACTTTTGGTATAGCCAAACAGACAATCCCAAAATCGAATCTAAAGTTTTAGATTATACAACCAATTTACTAACCATTTAAAATTTAACACATGGATCCAATTTTAGCGCAAATCTGCGCATTCGGATTTGGCTGGACCCCCCAAGGTTGGGCCAGTTGTGATGGTTCACTTATCGCCATTCAGCAAAACACCGCCTTGTTTTCATTGTTGGGAACCTATTTTGGTGGCAACGGAACGCAAACATTTGGTTTGCCCGATTTGCGTGGAAGAACAATTGTGGGCCAAGGTGTAGGGCCAGGACTAACTCCAAGAACCATTGGAAATATTGGAGGTGCAGAACAAGTTGTGCTAGCCGTTAATGAAATGCCTTCGCATAATCACACTGCAACCTTTACCGGGAATTCGGTTACAATTAAAGCTAATGCGACGAACGGCGCAGTTGCGGCTCCTTCGGCTAGAAATATCTGCCTTGGTGCCACAACAAATGGAACTTCTCTTTATAACGGTGTTGCTCCTGATGTTGCGTTGAATGTTGGTGGTGGTGCTGTTACTGGAACCGTAGCCATTGCAAATAATGGACAAAATGCAGCTCATAACAACATGCAACCTTTTACGGTATTAAATTACTGCATAGCAACGCAGGGAATCTATCCTTCACGTCAATAATTTTTTTTGCCGCTTGTCGAAGCAGTTCGATGAGCGGCCAACTTCTTAATAGAACCAACAAATGAATCGCACCATCAAAATTGGTTTTCTGTTTCCATTTTCAACCATTGCCCCCAATATGTCCCGCGACATAATTGATGGCTTTTATTCCGCGATACCGGAATCTCTAAAAAACAGTTTTCAGTTTTACCCAGAGTATATTGATAAGGGCAGTAATGAGCTTGTGAAGACTGCTATTAACAAGCTTATAATGTTTCACAACGTTGATATTGTATCGGGAATTGTAAGTTACCAACTTATTCCTGAGATTGCTGCAATCATTGAGCAGCAACAAAAAATCGCATTTTTTTTCGACCTTGGCGAATATCTACCTCCGCTACAGACAGTATCTGACAGCATTTTCTTTAATAGCCTTCAAATGTGGCAGCTTGAGTATGCTCTAGGAGTTTGGACACAGAAGCAATTTTCCGGTAAAGGGGCAATGTTAATGTCGGTATATGAAGCAGGTTACCATATGCATAGTGCCTTTTGGCAAGGAGCCATTGCCGCTGGTGCTGAGGAAATCGATATGCATATACTGCCTTTTAATCCTCAAACCTCAAATATAGATAGCTTATTACCTCAATTCTTTGAAAAAATAGAGCAAAGCAATGTAGATTATCTTCATGCGCTATTTTGTGGCAAAGAGGCTCTTGAGTTCTTCAAGTGTTTTAAACAATCACGACTATTCAGCAAGATACCGCTGGTGGTAACGCCCCACATGGCAACTGAAGAGGTACTTGAAACTATCGAAAATTCAAGCATGAGCTTATACTCTGCTTCAGGATGGAACTACCACTCCCTCGATGAAAAAAACCAGAAGTTTAAAAGCGCATACCTGTTTGGCTCGGGAAAAAAAGCAACAGAGTTTGCTGTTATGGGGTATGAGATGGGGCTGCTGTTTGGACAAATGCTTCCCCTTCTACAAAAGGGAGACAACAGGGAAATTGTTCGTCATATTAAAATGGCAACAGTTGATGGCCCCCGGGGATTACGGAATTTTCACCACGACCTAACCTTGACCTCCCCAACCATCGACATCGAAAAAATAAATACACAGAATAATCCAGCAACAAAAATTGTGACAGACCAAGGCGTTGCCTTACCATATAACAACCACGCTTTCATCGACATCCATACCCAGTGTGTTTCGGGTTGGAAAAATCCTTATTTGTGTGTTTGATTGAACCAAGTATAGAAGTGAAAATAATTTTAAACTCAAAACTATGAAAAACTTTTACCTTAAGATATGGAAGCATCTAATAGCCTTTTCTTTGGCTATAACACTTTCCATGAATCTGTTTTCTGTTAACCTTATAGTAAGTGGCATTTTAACACCTTCAACTGCTGCAAACGGACGATATCTTCCAATTGCGGATTTAAACGGCCATTTAGCGTGGAAACATGAAAGCCTTAATTATTACATTTATTATAAGGTGTTTTCAGGCGTTGGTTACTGGGATATTGACGTAGATACTGACGATACTGACGTTTTGTTTTACTCTGAAGATAATCCTTCGGAAGTTTCTCCTCTAAATGTGGTGAGCTGGTTTCCTATGTCGGGAACAGGTTCTCCAATTGTAGTGGCAGAAGGTGCCCCCTTGGTTCCGGAAATTAATTTAACGGGGAATGGCGTTTCCATTGTAGATGGCGATGTAACCCCAACATTTAATGATTTTACCAATTTTGGATCAGCTGATGTAGCATCAGCAACTATAACCCGAACTTTTATAATTCAGAACCTCGGAACAGGCCCCTTGTCCATTACGGGTGTAACCATTACTGGCGCTAATGCCTCCGATTTCACGGTAACCACGGCACCTGCCTCATCTGTTGCATCAACAGGAACAACTTCATTCGTTGTTACCTTCAATCCTTCTGCATTGGGAAACCGTAATGCTACCATAAATATTGCCAACGATGATTCTAATGAAAACCCATACAATTTTGATATCCAGGGATATGGTTATACGCCGAGTAATCTGGTTGTTTCTGGGATTACAAATCCAGCGGCAGCCAATGGAAGCTATATCCATCAGGGCACTATTGCGGGAAGAGAATATTGGAAACACGCTACCCTTGGCTACTATTTATTTAATGGCGATTATTCTGGTACCCGATATTGGAATATTGATGTTGATACCGATCCTGTCAACACTAATTATCTTTATTATATCACATCGGATGTAGGGTCGCCGGTAGGGATATCGCCATGGACTCCCAATACAGGCATCACGGGAACCCCTGTCATTGCTAATGCCTCTCCTACACCGGATATTAATCTAGTTGGAAATAGCGTCTCTATTGTGAATGGTGATGCAACTCCTTCATTTACCGACCAAACCAATTTTGGTTCAGTTGATGTTTCATCAGGAACAAGAACAAGAACATTTACCATCCAAAACACTGGCGGTGCAGCGTTGACCCTATCTGGTTCGTCACCGTATGTTTCAATTAGCGGGACTGCTGCGTCCGATTTTACTGTAACAACAACTCCTTCCTCGACAATTGCAGCTTATGGTTCTACAACCTTTGTTGTTACTTTTGATCCATCAGTTGTCGGAACTCGGTCGGCTGCACTATCCATTGCCAGTAACGACCCTTATAAAAACCCTTACACATTTACTATCCAAGGAGACGGTTTCTTCCCTCAGAATTTGATAGTATCAGGGATTACCTCTCCTGCTGCCGCTAATGGCAATTATATATACCAAGGTACGATTAACGATTATCCATATTGGAAACACGCAACATTAAACTATTATATTTATAACAAATTATACTCTGGTTTTCCGGCGTGGAATATTGATGATAATCTTAATGATGATGCGAGCCAATTATTTTATTCGAATAATCATTTAGATGATCCTTCGCCGGTTAATGTTACTTCCTGGGCTGGTCTTGGTTCTTCTACGGCAACTGGCTCTGGCACACCAATACTTACATATAGTGCCCCAATAATGGATGTGCAGGGCAACAGCGTTTCCATTGCCAATGGCGACGTAACACCGTCTCTTCCTGATTATACCGATTTTGGTTCGGTAAATGTAACTTCCGGAACGGTTGTAAGGACTTATACAATTAAAAACACCGGCAATGCTGCACTCACACTCAGCGGCACACCGAAGGTAGCGGTATCGGGCACCAATGCATCCGAATTCACTGTAACCACACAACCCACAAGCCCTGTGGCGGCCACTAGCGGAACAACGACTTTTCAGGTTACGTTCGATCCTTCAGGTGCTGGAATCCGCACTGCAACCCTGTCGATTGCCAATGACGATAGCTATCATAATCCATACAGTTTTAGCATTCAGGGAACTGGTATGATAGTGGCTACCATTACCACGCAAGCTGTAAGCAGCATAGCTGCAACAACAGCCACGGGGAACGGAAACATCACCAATCTGGGTGTACCTAACCCAACTGCCTATGGAGTGTGCTGGAACACTACCGGCACACCGACGACTTCGGATAGCAAGGTGGATAAAGGGGCTGCTTCTGCTACAGGTGCGTTCACCGCTTCCATGACCAGCTTGACGGCCAACACCACCTACTACGTCAGGGCATTTGCTACAAATACTGCTGGTACAAGCTATGGCGCAGAGGTGTCCTTCACCACAAGCCCAATT
>DATKTT010000004.1:0-2783 GCA_035530955.1 Williamwhitmania sp.
TTTACGAAACCTAACTCCCAACTAATCATGGACATAGTTTCTGAGCGCCTAAAAAAGCTCTCGGTATCCCAAACATTGGCAATGTCTCAGAAGAGCAAAGACCTTAAAGCCCAAGGTATTGATGTAATAGACTTGAGCGTCGGCGAACCTGACTTCAATACTCCGGACCACATCAAGGATGCAGCCAAGCGTGCCATTGATGATAACTTTACTTTCTATTCGCCGGTACCAGGGTTCATGGATTTGCGGCAGGCAATAGCCCACAAGTTTAAGGTTGAAAATGGTTTAACTTATGCTCCCGAGCAGATTGTTGTTTCCAATGGCGCCAAGCAATCGCTAACCAACGTCATCCTATCAATGGTAAACCCTGGAGAGGAGGTAATCGTTCTCGCACCTTACTGGGTTAGCTATCTTGAGTTGGTTAAGGTGGCTGAGGGTACACCGGTTGTGATCAAAACAACGCTCGAAAATGATTTTAAGGTTACGCTGGAGCAACTCAGGGGGGCAATTACACCTAAATCAAAGTTGCTTATTCTTTGTTCGCCTTCAAATCCGACAGGAAGCATATACTCCAAGCAGGAGCTGCACGATATTGCTGTGGAGGTTGCCAAGCATCCCGACCTCTTTATAATTGCCGACGAGATATATGAGCATATAAACTTTGTGGGACGGCATGAGAGCATTGCCCAATTTGACTTCATTTATGAGAAAGTGATAACCATTAACGGTGTTTCAAAAGGCTTTGCCATGACCGGATGGAGAATTGGCTACATGGCTGCTAGTAAGGAGATTGCTCAGGCTTGCATAAAGTTACAGGGGCAAACCACCTCTGGAGCTAGCTCCATCGCCCAAAAGGCGGCCTTTGCTGCTCTTACAATCCCAAGCACCTTTCCTGCTACAATGAATGCTGCATTCAAGCGTAGACGCGATTTGGTTTACAGCTATGTGTCTAAAATTGATGGTGTTAAGGTGAATCTTCCAGAAGGTGCATTCTATATTTTTCCAGATATCTCAAGTTTCTTTGGACGATCATACGGAGATAAAAAAATTCAATCTGCTCAGGATATAACCCTCTACTTGCTTGAGGTAGCACATATAGCATTAGTTCCTGGCTGTGCCTTTGGGGAGCCAAATTGCATTCGCATATCCTACGCTACCTCCGATGAGGTTCTGGTTATTGCAATGGAGCGATTTACTATGGCTCTAAAGGCGTTAACTAGTTGATAAATAGACATTATAATTGTTGTTAATGAGCGAAGCAGCAACCTTGGTTGACTGCTTCGCTTTATTGTTAGCCATAGGTGTTGGAGTATTCGGATGCTTATGTTATGGTTGAAATGCCTATTTTTGCCAAAATTTTCCTATTGTGAAGAAGAGTGGTAACAAATTATCGTTTGGGCTAAAAGTAGTTCTTGGAATTGGCATTTTAGCCGTATTAGGCTTTGGATATATTCTTGAGGAGGCTTACCGATATATCTATAAACCAAACGTAGTAACAACGCTGCACGAGGCCGATTACATTTTAATTCCTACCGGCTCCTCCATTGAAGATGTTACCCAATTGCTTTATGAAAAGGGGGTTATTGTAAACCGAAGCACTTTTGAGTGGCTTGCTCGAAAGATGAAGTATGCTGAGCATGTATATCCAGGACGTTACCGCATAACTAACGGTATGAGCAATCACGACCTCATTGAGATGCTTAGAACGGGTAAACAGGATCCTGTTAAGCTTGTTTTTAATCCAATGAGAGGTGTTGATCATTTAGGAGGTGTTGTGGCGAAACAAATTGAAGTGGACTCAGTTTCGCTCGATCGAATGCTCAACGATCCTGATGTGGCCGCTCAGTATGGATTTAGCTTGGCTACATTCCCCAGCATGTTTATCCCAAACACCTATGAGTTTTTTTGGAATACCTCAGCCGAAAAGTTCATAAACAGGATGCACAAAGAGTATGAGCACTTTTGGAATGATGCTCGCAAAGCCAAGGCTAAACGGTTGGACCTTAGTCCTGTTGAGGTGGTTACCTTGGCCTCTATTGTTGAGGAAGAGACTGTCAAGGGGAGCGAAAAATCTCGAATAGCGGGGGTTTACCGTAATCGCCTTCGCAAGGGAATGATGTTGCAGGCCGATCCTACAGTAAAGTTTGCCATCGGTGATTTCACCATCAGACGAATTCTGAATAAGCAGTTGCAAGTTAATTCACCCTATAATACTTATCGATTTGCTGGGTTACCTCCTGGCCCTATTAACTATCCATCACCTAGCACTGTTGATGCTGTGCTTAATGCAGAGAAGCATTCGTATTTATATTTTTGTGCAAGGGAAGACTTTTCTGGTTACCATAATTTTTCAACTACACTTAAGGAGCATAATAAGAACGCTGCTGCCTATAGGCGTGCACTTTCACGGCAGGGTATATACAAGTAAATCTCGGTTTTATTAGAGCGTTACAGTAACCTACCGATGATTTATTCTCCGGTTTTATGGCAAGAGTGTCATTACTGATTACTCTGCATTGGTATCATGCCCCCTTGTTTTTTTGTTTTAGATGGCCGTATTTTCTTTTTTGTGAAATACTATCCTTTGACCTTCAGCACGATGAAGTATACGTTGAAAAAACATTAAAAAAAGGTTCACTATTATTTGGAGTGTAATGGAAGAAGTACTACTTTTGCATCCGCTTTCGAACCGGTAACGACCGGGAATTGGCGGAAGCAGGGCGGGTAACCGCTCGAGGATCTTTGACCGGCTGTAGCGAGTGGATCCCCCAAGGGGGAGAAGC
>DATKTT010000005.1:0-8542 GCA_035530955.1 Williamwhitmania sp.
ACCAGCGTCGGGTGCATTGTGCAACTCTAGATAGTGCTCAATTATATTTTCAAACTCATACACGTCGAAGTAAAATACAGAATTACTACGAAGCATATCCTCATAACGGTTGACAATTTCCCGAGTATCCTCCTCTCCCCCCTTTATAAAATCGTTGTCTTCCTTCATATGCCGCTTTTACTCGTCAACTATTGACATGAATACTGAATGCCAATTAATTTTATCGAATGCGAAAAGTTAAAAACCGCCTCTCTCAAATAGTGGATTACGGTTTCAACCAGCAAAACTAACACAAAAAACAGATGAAGGAAAATAAATGCCTACCTATATATCAACAAGTTTTCAACCTTGCCAACTTTTGGAACTCTGGCACGGCAAGGGTTTACCCTAATTTATGCTGCTGCTTACTAAAAAAACGTCTGCCATTTGGTATTGGGATAGTGTTTTCACCTCCTTTTTCAGCCTTAGCCACGATGCATAAAGAGGTATGCTCAACTTTATGTTTGTGCCTGAATTCTGCCTTCACCATGGAATAAACCATGGCTATTAATATTAAACCTCTTCATCGCTTTGATTGAGAGACGCGATTAATCACGTCTCTATTGGTGCATTGGAAAAAAAAGAGACGCAAAATATTGCGTCTCAACAATTTGATGGCATCATCCCAATTTTATACTATCCGTTATATGCTCTGTAGTGCTTCATAAACTGAACCCGTTCAAATGCCCCAGGGTTGTAGGTTTGCTTGTAGCTCATCTTTCCGGCAAAATCGCGCAGCGATTTATAACCTTGTGTATCCATCCACTCGGTTAAGTCGCTCAACATTTTAGCCACTTGTGCATTGCCATTGCGGTAGAGAGTTGAAGCCACCTGAACTACATTGGCACCAGCCAACAGCATCTTTATAACCCCGGCACCATCGTGTACGCCTGTTGAAGCAGCCAAGTCACATTTTACTTTTCCGGCTGAAAGGGCAATCCACCGAAGCGTTTGATGCATATCGGATGAGGAGGTAAGCACCGACGAGTTGGTAAACTCCAGGGTGTTGATGTCGAAGTCGGTGTTGTAGCTGCGGTTAAACAGCACCAAACCCTTTATTCCAGTCTTCGATAGCTTCTCGATGAGCGACGAAAGGTTAGAGGCGTAGGGGCCCATCTTGAGCGACACCGGTATTTTCACCTTAGCAACCACGCTCTTCACCACGTCGAAGTATACTTTCTCAAACTCTTCGGCACTAAGGGTGTTATCACTTGGAAGCAAAAACACGTTCAGCTCCAGCGCATCGGCACCAGCCTTTTCAACCTTGAGGGCAAAATCTTCCCAGCCACCATGCGAAAGGCAGTTGATGCTGGCAATTACCGGAATAGTGAGTTTCTTCTTGGCATCGGCAATTAGCTTAAGGTAGGTTTGCACCGGATCCTCAATCTCCTCGTAGTCGTACTCAAAATACTCCATAGTCTCGGGGTATACGAAGCCAGAGGCGGACATTTTCTCGATTGATCGCTGCGTGTGCATCACTATCTCCTCTTCGAATATGGACTTGAGCACAACGGCAGCCACTCCCGCCTTTTCTAACTCCACCAGCTTATCAACCGTATCGGTGAGCCCAGAGCTAGAAGCAATAATTGGATTTTTCAGTTTAAGACCTAAATAGCTAGTAGTAATTTCAGGCATGGCAAATGAGTTATTTAAGGTTATGATGAATTGTTGGATTTAAAACTTAAACAGCTGAAATGGGAAAATTCCCTAAGCATAACCTATTTTACTTTTACCATACTAGTCAGGGGGTGACTATTTTGCGAGCGAGAATAAGTCACCCCCTGACTGTTGATTGGAATATGGCATAGCGCTCTTTCCCAACTTAGCGTCTGGTTCATTGGCCAGGATACCCTTTATGCGCTCATGAACTGGCCGCATTTAATACACCACAGAACCATCTTCATACTTTATCTCATTGGCAAAGGCTTGCAACAGACGGACGGCACTCCCTGACCGGCCTATTGACGGTTCTGCCCGCGCGTTTCGTGGATTATCTTGGCTAGCGGAGCAAATGAACCTGATCCAGCAGCTGGACGAGGACGACCGGCAAACCATCCTAAAGCTGATTGACAAGATGCTCACCAAGAAGAAGTTTAAGGACTTCTTCCAGAAAAACGTTGCTACCCTATAAAAGAAAAACCCGGCTTTGACCGGGTTTTGCTTTCGCTACTTCTTTACTGGTAACTGTAATGGAGGCATACCTTGCTCACCAACTAACCTTCCTATTTTTAGTAAAATTTCATATTCTTCTATTGTTGAAGGTTCCACTAGAAGTGTTTTGTCCTTTCTAACAAAATGGGGTGGTGTTGGAAGTAACTCTCTTCCGACAACAACTTTAGGTTCGATTGTCGTTATACTTACTTTCGTCTTTCCTTTAACAACTTCTTCTAAGTGTAAATAAAACCATGCCTCATATTCTAAAGAATCGCCATTGTCTTTCTGATATATCTTAGATTTACAAATATAGAATGTCGGCATTAGACAAAAATCAGACTTGTTTTTTGATAGTAAAAACAGATCTGATATCTTATTTAACACCATGTATCCATGTGCAGCATCCCAAAGCATCATATTGGTAATTATTAATTGCTTTGAGATGATCTTATAGAGACTATCCTTCTGAGTGTTAAATACAAACTCAATTGGGTTCTTTTTCGTTAATTCAATTTTGATTATCCTATCTTGACAAGACACAAGCGATGCTTCAAAACAAACAAGCATGAGGATAAAAACCTTTTTACTAAATAATCTCGTTTTCATTATATTATACTTTTTAAGTTAGCGGTTTCACTAATCGAGCCTCGGTATTGGTATTGGTGGCGGCAATGGTGCTGGAGACGGAGGTGTTGGTATGGGGGCAGGTGCCGGCACAGGAATTGGTTGTGGCGGAATTGGGGTTATTGGAGCTACCGATGGAACTACCGGACGCGGTAATGCTGGATCTGATGATGAATTAGATCTGCTTTTTTCAAAGGTAATTACAACTAATACTTCCGATAACATAAAAGATTGGCTATAACTGCCGCGAGGATTTAATTCTCCAAAAAAGTGAAAAAGGCCAAATCCGTTTGAGCACTTTAAACCACTCCATGGTTTCCAACTGTGTGTTGGTGCATATTCATCAGACATGGCATGTACGGCATATCCAAGTTTTGTGTAATCTCCAGTTCTTTTAAACTCTGCTATATTTTGATTTACCCATTCCTCTCTAGCAGTCTCAGCCTCCTCAGTTGATTGATTAGTTAATCCATTTCTCATTGTGTGCATATACGAGAATTTTGGATCTTGAAAATTTTTATCAATAAAAACTCCACCTTCAATTATCTGATTTAGTTGTTCTTCTGTTAGACCATGACCTATGTATGGATTTAAAGCTTTCCTGATAATTTTTTTATGAACCCATCCTGGCCATTTCCCAGTTGGTTCAGAATAGTTGACGGGGTTGTTGTAGCAGTAAGCGTAAAGACTAATACCGGGAACCAGTTCTGCATAAGGCTCTTTGGTATTCCACCTACCAATTGCCGGTTCGTAGAATCTGGCCCCGTAATCATACCAATCCAAAGAACGTCCTGCCACCTGCAGGAACGTTTGCAGCTCCCCCCGATTAAAAATCGGGACTTCGGCTGCGCTCCAGCTTGCCGTTGTAGCGGTAGGGGTTGCTGTTACTCATTCAAAGAACGTATAGCGAAGGTAGGGAATTAATTTGAAGATTTGAGAATTGGATAATTTGAAAATTAGCTAATGCGGCAATAAACAATCCGGCAATGGCCGAACAGGGTATGCCAATGAAAAAGAGACGCTAGCCCTGCGAAGGAAAACGTAGTAATTTGAGAATGTAATCCTGAGGGAATTACCATTGTCAACAATGCGTATGGGCAACATGCCCATGCAAGCTCCGTGCGCTTTTGAACAGGCTGACGTAATGCCTTCCTTAATGCTTGGCATTGGGGGTAACTTGCGCTGCCCCGGTAGGATGGCACGGACGAGGACGTCCGCGCCATCATCTCATTTTTTGTCCGGGCGAGCAGGGGTGTTTAAGTTTATGATGAATAGTTGGATTTAAAACTTAAACAGCTGAAATGGAAAAATTCCCTAAGCATAACCTATTTTACTTTTACCATACTAGTCAGGGGGTGACTTGTTCTCAGCAGAAATGTAGTCCCCCCCTACCTTCACTCATTTTATTCATCCCGCAGTGCCTCAATGGGATTGCGGGAGGCGGTCTTAAACGCCTGCCAACCTAAGGTTAGCACGGCAATGAGAAGAGCAACCAACCCCGCCATCAGGAAGGGCCAAATACTCATTCTGATATGGTAGGCGTAGTTCTGCAGCCATCGCTGCATAATGTAGTAGGCCAATGGTGTGGAAATGATAAAGGCAACGGTAATCCATTTTACAAAAATGCCGATTAGCATGACTACAATCTGCATTCGGGTTGACCCCATAACTTTTCTGATCCCAATCTCCTTTGTCCGTTTATTCACAATGAACATGGTAAGCGCATAGAGACCGAGAAGTGCAAGCAGTAGGGATAGCAGCGAGGCATACGTCGCCAACTCCACCGTTTGCTCCTCGCTATTGTAGCGGTTTCTACAAAAATCATCCACCAGCTTATACTCCATCTCATAGCCGGGATCAAACTGCTTCAGAACAACTCCAATGTCCTTGATTCCCTTTTCGAGACTTCCATTGGCAATCCGCACTAGAATATAGTTTAGTCCAAAGGAGTGGTTGGTAAAAACCAATGGTTCGATGGGTTCTTGAAGCGAAGAGTAGTAAAAGTTCTTCACCACTCCAACTATGTTTACACGTTCGCCATCGTAAAGAATGTCGGTACTTAGCGGATTGGTAATGCCCAACTTGCGAACGGCCTCTTCATTTAATATAATGGCGTTGGAATCGGCAGAAGCACTCTGCAAAAATGGTCGTCCCATAAGAATGTGCATCTGAAGGACCTTAAAGTAGTCGGGCTGCACGCGATAGCTATTGATTGAAAGGTCGGCATCGGTGCCCGCAACGCGAATTCCCTCACCACTTGCTCCACCACCCGGGAAATGGTCAGCAGCACTTACCATGGTGATTTCGGGCATCTTCAATAGTGCATCCTTTATGGCTGGATATGAGCGTATCAACTTTCGGTTTAGATTGCTTACCCCCACCACGTTATCGGGCTGAAAGCCAAGGTCAACCGATTTCATAAAAGAGATTTGCATATAGATTATGGTAATGCAGCTAATCAAGGCAATGGCGACAGCAAATTGGAATACCACTAATGCTCGTGTAAACTGGTTGGTCCCGCGCGAACGGTTTACCGCTCCCTTAAGCACTTTGATTGTAGAAAATCGAGAAAGGTAGAAGGCAGGGTAAATGCCGGATACAATTCCAACCAAAGCTGCCAAAGCCGGCAGGAGCAAAACCAACCAGGGGTTACCTGTATAGCTTACTATCAGGTTACGATTTACCAGCTGGCCAAAGCCGGAAATGGTGAGTTCGACCATTATGGCAGCAATAACAAGGGCAATAAAGGAGAAAGTGAGCGACTTCCCCATAAACTGCTTCACAATTGTCATTCGGGAAGCACCAAGCGCCTTTTGAACTCCAATGTCCTTGGTTTTCCCCTCATACTGAACGGTAAGAAGGTTTATGAAGTTAATGATTGCAATGGATAGAATGAGCAGTGCCAGCACAAAGTAAACATATACTCTACTAATGCTTCCAGGCTGCTCAAGCCGCGAATAGAAATTTGAGTGAAGATGAATATCGGTCAACTTTTGCAAGAAACATCCGGTTGTATAACCGCTATCCTTAAATCTATCTGTCAGCTGCTTTGCATAAAGCGTATCGCACTTTGTGATGCCTTCCGAAATGTTGGCTCCCTCCTTGAATAAGATATAGGTGTTAAACTCCAGCCCTCTGAGCTGGTTTAGAAACGGCATACTATTCATGGGAACAAGCAGCTCAATGGAAAAGTGAGAGGTGGATGGTAGTGCCCTTATTACCGCCGAAATGGTGTAGGACTTGTTATCCATCGTAAGCGTTTTCCCAACTACATTGGTAGTGCCAAATAGCTTTTGAGCAATTACATCGGTCACCACCATTGACGAGGGATCGGTTAGGGCTGTTTCCGAATTTCCATCCAGAAAATACAGCGTGAAAACCTTTGCAATATTGGGGTCGGTATACAATAAATCCAAACCTTTGAAGCGTTGGTTGTTCACCACCACCTCCGACGGTCCACCTGCATAAAACTGCACCACCTGATCCACCTCCGGGATTTGGGTGGCAAAAGTAGAGTCGCTAAAACGGGTGCAAATGGGTAACGTCCAGGACTTATCCTGACCCAAAATAGATATCATCCGGTATATTCTTGGAGCACGAGTATTGAATTTATCGTAGCTAAACTCGTGCTGCACATAAATAAACAGCAAGATGGTTGCTGCCATACCAACAGCCAACCCCAAAATGGTAATTAGGGAGTAGAGCAGGTTGCTTCGTAAACTTCTAAGCGTAAGCCTAATATTAAACCAAACCATAGAATATGATGATTAGTTAAAGATATTGAAATAGGTTATGAGTTCCTAAATGGAGCACTATTACTTTAAGAATAGCCAAGAGCGTGCCACACCTGCATAAAACTTATTAGCAGATAATTACAAATAATCATCTAAATTTATGTCGGGAATTCCGACAGTGCGTGTGGAGAAAAACAACAATATGACGAGATTTGAAGGGTAAACAAAGAATAGCAACCATGCCTCTACCTCAGGGAAAGATTTTAATTGTTGACGACAACGAGGAGCTCCTATACGCGCTTCAGCTCTACCTTTCCCCCCATTTCAAAAAGATAGATATACTGAAATCTCCAAAGCAGCTACTTAATCAGCTCGAAAAGGATGACTATGACCTGATTCTGCTTGACATGAATTTTAAGGCCGGCACCCAAACGGGTAACGAAGGGCTATACTGGATGAGCAGGATTTTGGAGCGCGATCCGTCCTCCTGTGTGGTGTTGATAACCGCCTACGGAGATGTTGAACTTGCCGTAAATGCGCTGAAGGAGGGTGCTGCCGACTTCATTCAAAAATCGTGGGACGAAGAGAAGATCCTTTCATCCATACTTTCAGCCTACCAAAAGCGTAAGTCGAAGTTGGAAATCAAAAGGCTAAAGAGCAGCCAGCAGCATTTAACCAACCAGTTAGACGATCGATTCCCTCTAGTAATTGGCAAATCGCCAGCCATGGAACGGGTGATGGAGACCGTTCATAAGGTTGCCTCCACCGACGCCAACATTCTGCTCACCGGCGAAAATGGAACCGGCAAGGAGGTTGTTGCAAGGGCAATCCATCGTTTATCGAAGAGGAAAGATCAGCTATTTGTTGGCGTTGATGTGGGATCGCTGAGCGAAACCCTGTTCGAAAGCGAACTGTTTGGAGCAAAGAAGGGAGCCTATACCGACCTACGGGATGATAGAGTTGGAAGAATGGTGATTGCGTCAGGCGGAACACTGTTTCTCGATGAAATTGGCAATATATCCACACACCTTCAGGCAAAGCTGCTGGGTGCTATCCAAAATAGAGAGGTTACCCCTTTGGGTGCAAACCATCCAACCAGCATCGACGTTAGGTTGATTTCGGCAACAAATAGAAATCTCCACAAGATGGTTACTGAGGGTGGCTTTCGTGAGGATTTGCTTTACCGCATCAATACCATTCTTATCGAATTGCCGCCTCTGAGAGAAAGGAAGGAGGACATTCCTTTGCTGGCAAAATTCTTTCTGCAGAAGTATGCCGATCACTACCAAAAAGGGAATCTGGAGCTGCACCCAGCAGCCGAAAAGAAGCTATTGGCCCACAGCTGGCCGGGAAATGTAAGAGAACTGCAGCACGTTATGGAAAAAGCGGCCATTCTTTGTGGTGGAAATCTGCTTACAGCCGATTACATCATCCCATCGGGAAGTCACTCCAGCGAGCTGCTCGAACCTAACAATTTTTCGCTTACCGACCACGAACGTATTCTCATAGTAAAGGCGTTGGAAAGTTGCGGTGGCAATATCTCCAAGGCTGCGCAAATGCTGGGTATCAACCGTTCAACCCTTTACGATAAAATGAAAAGGCATGATATATAAACGGTTTTACATCACAATTGTGCTACTTGCCGTTCTCTTGGCAACCATCCCCATTGCCGCCATTTGGGTTTGGAAGAGAAGTTACATGGTGGTCACGCTTTATTCGCTAATAGCGCTCTGGCCAGCAGTGCTAGCCTACTTAATCTACTTCATCAACAAGACGAACAGAGACCTAGCGCACTTTTTTTCCGCATTTCAATATAAGGATTCAACGCTGGTGTTCAACGATTACAAGAACGATCCTACCTTTCGAAAGCTACACCAAAGTTTCAACGACGTTATTAGCGCTTTCAATAGAGTGCTATTCGAAAAAGAGAAGGACTTTATCTTTTTCCGCCGAACCATTGAGCACTCGGCTACAGGAATATTGGCCATATC
>DATKTT010000006.1:0-2523 GCA_035530955.1 Williamwhitmania sp.
GTTGATACAGGCCAATAAGCAGTACGACATGATGATCTATCCCGACAAAAACCATAGCATTTATGGCGGGAACACCCGCTACCACCTCTACACCAAGCTGAACAACTACGTGCTTCAGAATTTGTAGTAGAGCAACGCTCAGATATTGGCGAGGTTTGGCATTGCTGGACCTCGCTTTTTTTTATTCTGAGTGTTGGCATTTCGGGAAATTTTATACTTTTGCACTCTCACAAGCCCAAATGGCGGAATTGGTAGACGCGCTAGTTTCAGGGACTAGTATAAGCAATTATGTGCAGGTTCGAGTCCTGTTTTGGGCACCAGAGGTAACGCCTTGTAAACTAAATGGTTTACGGGGCGTTTTTGCGTTATGGGGTTTGTTCCATTGTATCCAATTTAATTCCAATTTTACCGAGTCTAATTTTAAGGGTAGCAACTTAAACAGGTTAACAAAGCGACAGGAGCACACCTTTGCTAGATGCGTTCGCTTTCTGGCTTCACTGTTCAGTGAAAAATTGGCCGTTTTTCTGTGAGAAGCGTCTTCGCAACGCAAATATTTTGTTCTACAGTAATCTGGAATATAAGGTAGGATCAATAAACAGATAACTCGTACAGACATTATGGGGGATCTATTCTAACTATCGACATACTCCTTTAATATATACCTAGAACACTGAATAATGTCGTATCAATTTAAGTGCAAATAGCAACAATTTACATCGATCCGAAAAGGCCATTTGTCAAAAAATATTCATTATTTATCCATAATATTTGCATTTGCGAACAGTTATGCTTTATCTTTGTAAGCGAATATTCACTAACTTATTTTCTGAACCCTTAATTTATTGAGATATGAAAATTACAAAATATCAGGAACAACCGAAAAAGGACAACCCACACATGATTGATGTAAGGGATTTGTATAACAAAGAATCGGCACAGGCAACGCTTATGACCTTAAAACCTGGCGAGAGTTTGAAACCTCACAAGACACCTGTTGATGTTTTCTTTTTTATTGTTGATGGGTTGCCAACCATCCATATTGGTGATGAAAGTGAAGTATGTGGAGCTACTGCGCTAATAGAAAGCCCTAAGAATATTGTACATTACATTAGCAATGATTCAAAAGAACCTGCTCTAATTCTTGTTGTAAAAGCTCCTAATCCCTCAAGTTTAAACAGGGCACACTAGATTGTATAGAAAAAAATAGCAACATATAAAATTATTTAAGATGGAGATTACTCCCCGGCAACTTGAGATTATTGAAGCAGCCAGTAAGATATTGACCTCTTCAGGGTTAAGTGGTTTTACAATCAAGAACCTGGCCAAAGAGATGCAGTTTTCTGAAAGTGCAATTTACCGCCACTTCACTAGCAAGGAGGAGATTATTATTGCAATGCTTAATTATTTGTCGGACAATATAGAGAAACGATTGACGAATATGGCTTGGATGTCGGACCCTGAGGAAAACTTCAAGACATTATTTAGAGAGCAAATCAAGTTCTTTAAGCAGAATCCTCATTTTGTTGTTGCTGTTTTCTCCGATGGTCTAATGGAAGAAAGCCAGCGTATCAACGAAATTCTGATGAAACTAATGAATGTAAAAATGAAGCACTTGATGCCGATAATTATGGATGGGCAACAAAAAGGAATATTTACAAACGCCATTACAACAGAGGAACTTATGCATATTGTAATGGGTGCTTTCAAGCTTCAAATGTTTAAATGGATGGTTGCAAATTTTGAATTTGACATTACTCGAAACGGAGACAATTTGATCCATTCACTGCTTACAATTATTAAAAACAGATAGCGATGAATAATACTCTACGGTACATAATTGCAATAGTGCTAAGCGCCTTTGGCTTGCTTACACTATTCCTAAGTAGCTCTGTAATATTTGATTTATTCGGTATCAGAGCAAATGAAGGCAACTATGTTTTATTGGTGGTATGGGCAAACTTCTTGTGTAGTATCCTATACATTATTGCTGCTTACGGATTCATTAGAGCTAAAAAATGGACAACCTTAATTTTGGGAATTTCAGCAACTGCGCTCATTATGGCGTTTATTGGGTTATTCATACACATATACTCAGGAGGACTATATGAGACTAAAACCATTGGTGCTATGACCTTCAGAACAGTGCTAACCATAACTTTTATGATCTTATCCTATTATAGCGTTACTAAAGGAAGAACTAAAAAAATTTAAATATCATGTTAGTTAATATTCACAAACATATATTTTTGGTATCAACTCTTGTTGCACTCACGTTTTCTACGGCCAGTAATGCTCAGGTTTGGACCTTGCAGCAGTGTATCGATTCTGCTTTGGTAAATAATAAAAATTTGGAGATTGGTCGAAATGGCATATTAATAGGTATACAAAAGCACAAGGAAGCCACTGCCAATCTAATTCCCAAGGTTAATGCCATTGCCGATTATAAATACTACACCGACCAACCTTACCAATTAATGCCTGCATCGGTTTTCGGCGGCACTCCCGGCACGTTTAAGGAAGCAC
>DATKTT010000007.1:0-5085 GCA_035530955.1 Williamwhitmania sp.
AAGGGCCCGCCAGAGTTGGCGAGCCCAGATTGATTCTATGTTCTTGTGCTAATACTTAGCTAAAACCATTGGACAATAAGCTTTACAAGCACAGCTTAGAATTGCAAGCCATAAGAAACAGACCAGCAACTCCACGTTGTAATGCAGCCTCAGCTCACCTCATCGTACCCACTCTTTATCACCGTCGAAATCATTTTAAACCGCACGTTGGCCACAATTGTATTGTACGAATGTGCCGGAATAATAATGGACTGACCGGTATTGAGATGGGTCGATGTTCCATCAATTATAACCTCTGCCCTTCCATCGATTATCTGAATAAAGTTATCAAAGGGCGAGGACCTATCGGTGAGCGTTTCGCCCGAATCGAACGAAGCGGCGCTTACCTTGCCCGTTGTCTTCTTTATTATGGTTTTAATAACCACCGAATTTGGTACGTACTCAATGATTTCCACTATGATAAAAGTTTTTGATTTATCTACATCAACGTTGTCCATTATTCCTCAATATTTCACCTAATTTAAGTTGAAACCTTTACATTTGCTAGCTTCTGTGCCTGCCCAATCCAATTATCCCTTTCGATTCGGTCGGGCGAAATATCCAAGGCCTCAGAGATGGATTTAACGTCATCAGCCGTTAACCTACCGATTTGAACAAAGGTATAAATATCAATCAGATTAAGCCTCTCCTCAATCCATAAGCTAATTCCCTTTATTAGAGTCAAGTTATTGGCTTGATGCTTAAGGGCAGATCCAATTCTGGCGTAGGAAATTTTATTTTTCTGTTCCTTAATTTTATTAATAAGAGCGGCCTTTTTTCCCTCAATTTTCACGAGTTCTTTCGCTTGAGCAATCCAATCATCCCTTTCAATTCGTCCGGGAAAATACTCAATGGCTTCGGTAACCAACTCAACATCCTCATCGTTAAAATTTGCTATCTGCCGAAAGGCAAAAATATCCAACGCATTAAGTTTAGCCTCAATCCATCCACCTATCCCAACAATGGAAGTAAGGTCGTTGGCTTCTTCCTTGTGTGCAATCCCAATCCGTTGAAAATAGATACGGGTTTTTCGAGCTCTTATGCGCTCCAGTGCTTCCTCCCTTACCTTTTCATCTTCCATAAGCTCCTTAGCCTGCGCAACCCATTCGTCGCGTTCAATCCTACCAGCAAAATACTCGATGGCAAGGTTCATTTTTTCAATATCCAGCGGAGTGAATTTACTTATCTGCCGAAAGGAGAAAATATCAACAGCATGCAGCCGTTCTTCAATGAATGGTCCTATACCGCTAATCATTTGAAGGTTATCCTTTTCCTCCTTTGTAGCTGTTCCAAAGCTACTGTAGTCCAGCAAATGCTTACGCTTTCCAATTTGAAACAAAGCCTCATCTTGATCCTGCAGCTTCTGTTCAGCATTGGCATTTTTTAGAGTAAGACTCTCATTATCAATTTCACCTTTAGCCTTATTTAAGCTAAGCGTTTTTACCTCCTTTGTAAGCTGTACCAACTCACCCTTACTTTCGGTAATGCTTTTTTTCAGATTACCGTTTTCAGTCGCAAGTCGGGTATTTTGGTTTTTCAACTCCTCCATTTGTGATTCATGTGCCTTGCCATCAGCCTTGTAGATGGACTTGAAGTAAAGCCATGCGGTTACATACCCAATGATTGCTGCTCCCAGCAATAGGGCTAAGATAATAAAGGTCGCTTCACCTCTTGTTTGCACTAGCAATACGATAAATGCGCTCATATTTTTATTTTTTAAGGGTTACTGCAGCTCTCCTGTTATTGGCTCTACCTAAAATGGTATTATTATCGGCGATAGGTTCTTTTTCGCCCTTCGAATCAATACTGATTCTGTCGGCCGACATGCCCTTGCCTTCGAAATATCGTTGCATGGTTTGGGCTCTTCGATAACCCAAAGCAAGGTTATACTCATCGGTTCCAATGGCATCGGCATAGCCAGTTATGCTAAGCTTCACCGTTGAATCTTGACTCATATAGGTAGTCGATTCGTCGAAGTAGCTGCTAGCTTCTTCGTTCGCGTCAAATTCAGAATTATCAAAAGCAAAGTGGACTACCAAATCTTGCGGTTGTAATGCTTGCTTGGCAGTATCAGGGAGGGCCGCAATGCTATCGCTCTGGCTCACCCCCGCCACAATTGTTGTTTGCGACTCATTGCAAAGCCCCTTTATCTTGCACACATAGACATACGTTGAGAACGCAGACCAGCAGGCAAATGCAATAAATCCAATGGATAGAATTCTCATGGCTATGAATTATTTAGTTTTTACAAAAATTGTTTTTTAGGTACTTTTCTATCTGATATGTCGAAAATCCATCAGGGTAAAACCATCAGGATCATCGTTGGTAACCCGACGGGAGTTATAGTAGTAGAGATTCCCTTCCACATCAAAAATCATTTCAAAACATTTGCCTACCCCCTGATTCTTGTTTGGCCCAACATGCAAGAGAAAAAGGGCATTCTTTGGATTTGCATCAATGGCTTTCCGCATTTCAGCAACAGAGAGTAACTTCACAAAATTGGGGTAAACGGCACTTATCTTCTCGGATGTATTGGCATCGGGTGCCAAATTATCCTTGAGTACAAGCAGCTCCTTATCCTGAAACCCCGACGAGTTGTAGTAGCTTAACCCGCTCAAGGAGATAAAGAATCGTTTCTTTTCGAGGTTCTTTGCATTTAGCTGCACAAACTTAACAATTGCGGGAATGGCATAGCTATAGTTCAACGAGCCGTCGTCGGAGTATAAAAGTGGTATGCTGCATAGCTCGGGCATATTGGTCATGTCCTTTGATTTATCGCCTAGAACTAGGCTGATGTAGCTGTAGCTCACGCCCCCGGGATCCATCCCAAAAACATTTTTCATCAGCACTAAAAACGAATACTTTGAATCGAACCTCCGTTTCTCAAACTCCGTTGCATCGATAAACTCGTATGGAGTAGATTTCCAATACTTCTGCACCGCATCCTTTATGTAGACGTTGTAAGGATCTGTTCCATTCTCAAGCACAACACAGGTAGTTGAGTTAATGAACATTCCTATTTGCTTTTGTGTAGCCAGAGGAGACTGGGCCACTGCAACCCCGCTAAAGAGCAATAGTGCAACAGTAAGTGTATGCTTTTTGGAATTAATTCCAGCCAGAAGCACCTTTAAGGCATTGGCAATATGTTGTTTCTTCATGGTTTCGCTTTTAGTGGTAGTTTGTAGTAATCCAATCCTGAAAAATCATGTACAGCTTGTGTATAGTTTTCCTAGAATACAAAGGTGCGACAGTTAACGACCAAAAGAGTTACACAACTCTTGCTAAGAGTTACATAAATCACACACTCCTTTATGATTTTAGAAAGAATAGTTGTATTGTGAAATAGCTTTTACGGTAGAAATTTTGGTTAAAAAGAAAGAAGCTACCCTAAAGTAGCTTCTCTCATTTGTTAAAAGTTGCCTATTGAACAGGCTCGGTGATAGCGTTGCCATCGAGCACAACGGCGGTTTGCGCCAGCGCTCTCCCATTCATGGATGCACCAGTTTGAAAAGTAATGCCCGTCATCGACAGTATTATACCTTCAAAGTGTGCTGTGGTGCCAATCGTAGCTTGACCAGCTACCTGCCAGAAGATGTTCTTTGCCTGAGCACCACCGCTTAAAGTAATATTAACGGCCGAACTCATGGTAAGATCACCCGCAATTTGGAATATCCAAACATCGGTTGCACTACCAGAAATGGTAACATCAGTGGGTATTGTAACGGTGCTCGTCCACTTGTAGAGGCCTGGAGCAAGCGTATAACCACCAATAATCCCAGTACCCAACTCTACGAAATCGGGCAATGAACGGCCAGCCGCATCGTTGTAGGCAGTAATCATGTTGTTTACTGCTGTAGTAAGGGTTATCGGAGTAGGATCGGCCATGTCGGCCGCGTAAATATGTCCAGTCACCTGTGCCGAAGTGGCATAGCCGGTTGCATTGGTTAACGCTAATCCGGTAATATAAGAGGTGGCGGCAGGGCTAAGCCCCAAATTCCCTGTAACGGCAGAAGTTGAGATATTGGTGATTGCCGTTTTAGCCAAAATAACGTAATTGCCGGCACCCCCTAGATTTACCGAAGCAATACCCGTTGTACTCCCTGCGGTTGTAAAACTCCAAACTTTGTTACTTACAAGAGTATTACCGGTAAGACTTGTTGCCTCAGTAGTAATTGTTGCAGTATATTCAGTTGCAGCAAGCAGCGTTCCCGATGGAGTAAAGGTTGCAATTAAACCAGCGTATGCAACAAATCCACCAACTTCAGTTGAACCTTGTTTAAGGGTAAACGACATTGTGTTAACCGTTGATGGATCCATGGCTTCGCTGAAAGTCACGGCAATAACTTTGTTACGAGCAACGCTTGTTTCATTGCTTATTGGGTCTGCTGATACAGTAAGCATAGAAGAATTGCTATTATTATCATCCTTTTTACAGCTCGCCGTAAATACTACCAGCAGTATTGCAACGGCTGGGATTATTTTTCCTATCCTCATAATCTATCTTTTTAGTGAATACTTCATAAAACTCAAAGATAGATATCATCACAAGGGTATCTGTTACACAACAATTGTTAATTGTTACATAATTCACTCATTTTCAAAATAGTAATATTTGTAAGGGAGGACGTATGTGCTGATTTTTAGCAAAAAAAGTTCACATAAATCAATAGTAAAGAATGCTAAAAATATATTTTAGCATGTTATAAGAATTAATCGGACGATAGCATTGTTTGGTATTACCTGCTAGCAAGGTTGGCTATTTCCAAAAAAAACCAGAAAAGGCAAAAACATGCCTTCTCTGGAGATTATCACTAATTTCTAGCATAATTAATGATATATGGTGCTATGAGAGGATATTATGCTTAAAATATGTAACGTATTGAAATCGCTCCATTATCGCCCCAGAAACCGGAATATCCAGAAAAATTGAGCTCCGGTTTCCAGTCGATGCCAATATTAATAGGTACCTCTCTGAAGTTATACTCTAGCCCCAGTATCCCATCAACGCCGACAACAGTGTAGGACTCGCCTCTGTTTCCCCAATTG
>DATKTT010000008.1:0-3041 GCA_035530955.1 Williamwhitmania sp.
GATATGGCAAAGTAGTTGCCTAGCCCAAGCGAGTAAAACTCGTTGGCCTCCATGTAGCGCTGGGTGTTGTCCACCTTGTTAACAACCAGAAATACCTTTTTATCGGTAACCTTGCGCAGCATGCGGGCAACCTCATTATCGAGATCGGTGATGCCATCGGCAACGTCTACCAAAAAAAGGATTAGGTCCGACTCCTCAATGGCCAGCATTACCTGCTTCCGAATCTCCCCTTCAAAAATATCTTCGGAGTTGTTGATATACCCTCCCGTATCGATAATGGAGAATTCCTTTCCGTTCCAGTCTGTTTTTCCGTAATGGCGATCGCGGGTCACCCCGGGCGTTTCATCCACAATGGCTTGCCTACCGCCAACCAACCGGTTGAAGAGGGTCGATTTCCCTACGTTAGGTCGCCCAACAATTGCAACAATATTTCCCATCTTCTGCTCTGCTACTATATTTTAGTTCTGATTATAGCCAAATCGCTTTAAAATTAAATCGTTGTCTCTCCAGTTATCGAGCACCTTTACATGCAGACCAAGATAAACCTTTTTCCCTACAAATGCCTCAATGTCGTGCCGTGCCTTGGTCCCAATTCGTTTGAGCATGGAACCCTGATGGCCAATAAGTATGCCCTTCTGTGTATCGCGCGTAACGAAGATGGTTGTCTCGATATGGATCATCTTTTCCGACTCCTTGTACGACTCTACAACCACCTCTACCGAGTATGGTATCTCCTTCTGGTATGTGATTAAAATTTTTTCGCGGATTATTTCAGATACAAAGAACCGCATGGTCTTGTCGCTAATCTGATCCTTTGGAAAATATTCAGGATTTTCAGGAAGTTTCTCGAGAATCTCGGTGAGCAGGGCCTCTTGGTTAAACTTGTGCAGCGCCGATACTGGAATCACCTTTGCCTCAGGGATACACGCCTGCCAAAGGTTCATGTATTCCACCACAGCATTCTGGTCGGCAGCGGTATCGACCTTGTTCACCACAACAATTATTGGCACTTTGAGCGCGGTAACCTTTTGAACTATTTCGGCATGTTTCTCAACTTCGAGACCCATTTCGGTAACTAGCAGAATGATGTCGGCATCAGAAAGAGCAGAGTATACAAATTGCATCATGCTCTCCTGCAGCTTGTAGCTGGGCTTGAGAACACCTGGGGTATCGGAGTATATAATTTGGAAATCTTCGCCATTCACAATGCCCATGATGCGGTGTCGAGTAGTTTGCGCTTTTGAGGTGATGATGGAGAGCTTTTCTCCCACTAGGGAGTTCATCAGTGTTGATTTTCCTACGTTAGGGAAGCCTATTATGTTCACAAATCCCGACTTGTGCGCCATGTTACTAATTTTTTTAAGATGACAAAGATAGCATGAAATGGTGGTTCAGCTGCTATCTAAAGGCTAATATTTCAAATTATTGCACTATTTCAGATACCTTTTGAGTCAGCTTAAATATCGACGGCAACCATTCCCACAAGATTAGTGGAAAATGGCCACTTAAGTTATTGGTATTTAGCTCAATTATTGTGACGACAACATACTGGCAATGTTAATTACTCTTAATTCAAAACATTTGTCATCAATTCATGTTTTCTTTGCATTCATTGCTTTATAGGATATATGCAAACACAGAATAGAGTTTTTGCCAAGCTTGCACTCCTGCTATACATGCTTCCGATTTTATACGTGAGCGTGCATACGGTGGTACACCATAGCCATGGCCACATCTCTATTTCAACCCGTCAGGAAATAAGTGCTCAAAGCGATTACTGTCCTATTTGCGATTACTCGCCAGTAACACCTGATGTTCCGCATACCTTTAGCCTAAATTTTTATGAGGAGCATTTCACTCCGTATTTTTTACCGCGATACAATCGCGCAGTACCGAGAAACTTTTTCGGTAACCTATCTTTAAGAGCTCCTCCCATGACTCAACAGATTGGAACTTTCCTCGGATAGAGGATACCAATTCCTTCTGCTATCCCAGTGTTGATGATCGATGTAATGCTAGTTTAAGGCAAGTAGTTTTGTGTAAGGCAATCTACTTACCTCGTGTTATACATAATCATCTCATAGGACCCAGCCGAAATTACCCGTAGCCAGATTTTCTCTCGTTTTCTCGTTGAATATAGAATACTCCTGAATTCTATGCGCACCGCCATCATAAAATTTGGTGAGCGCTTCTGGCCAATGTTTAAAATAGAATTCAGTGAATCACAAGTTAACCATATAGAAGAAGATGAAAAAGTTGAAGATATTTTCCTTGATGCTAGGGATGTTGATTTTGATAATCCCTCACGCCATTGCCACCGATGTAATGGGTAGAGCCACCCTCTACGGTAGAATAACCGACGCTAAAACCGGTGAGTCGCTACCTGGTGTGAACGTGTATATTCCCGATCTTCAGGTGGGAACGGTTTCGGATGTGAATGGTGATTACCGTTTGGAAAATATTCCAGAGGCAAAGATGATGGTGCAGCTCAGCTTCGTGGGCTACCAAACGCTGGCGGAATCCATTCTTCTTACTCCTGAATTGCGGCGCGACTTTGCACTAAGTCCGTCGGCACGAGAGATAACGGAGATAGTAATTACCGGATTGTCGCAGGCCACCGCACGAAATAGAACCCCTACACCCATTGCCGTAGTTTCCAGAAAGGAGTTGCTGCAGTCGGCGGCAACCAACGCCATCGATGCCATTGCGCAGCAACCAGGTGTTTCGGAGGTTACTACGGGTGCCGCCATCTCCAAGCCTGTAATCCGTGGGTTGGGCTACAACCGCGTAGTGGTGGTAAACGATGGTGTGAGGCAGGAGGGTCAGCAGTGGGGCGACGAGCACGGAATAGAGATTGATCCCTACTCCATAAACCACGTCGAAATTCTAAAAGGGCCAGCCAGCTTAGTCTACGGCTCCGATGCCATGGCTGGTGTAATTAATATGATTGCAGCTCCCTCATTACCCGTTGGCAAGATGGCGGGCAGCGTGCTGTTCAACTACCAGACCAACAACGGCCTTTATGGCGTATCGGCCGATAT
>DATKTT010000009.1:0-4926 GCA_035530955.1 Williamwhitmania sp.
GAATTCCGACTCAAACCCATCGTTGTTGCTGGTGGTTCTATTTTGCTTGTAAAAGTCAACAACATTAAGTGCAGAGTCGTAGCTGGAGCTTACAAGATCCTCATTGCCGCTAAACTTTCTTGTGTTTAGCCAAGTGCTTAACGTGATTGTGTTTTTTGGATTAATGTTGTAATCGGCCCCCAGTCGAACTCCTCCAAATGTCATTTTTCTTGTGAAGTCCGTAGTGTTTTTAATATAGGGAATATCGCTCAAGTAGTTTTTGGAGTATGAATTGCTGTATCCATCAAAGTTGAAAGAGCGAAAATCAACGTTTGTAAAAATATTCCAATTATCTCTTTTAAAGTTGAGATTTACAGAGCCCATATAGCGATTATTGTTCCCTGCCGTTAGCGATACCATACCATTTGTTCCAACAATCTTTTGCTTTTTAAGAACGATGTTGATGATTCCGGCCATTCCATCGGGATCATATTTTACCGAAGGGTTGGTCACCACTTCAATGCTTTCAATCATGGCGGCTGGTAGCTGGTCAAGGCTAGTCATCTGTGATGGTTTTCCATCGATAAGTATGTTGACGTTTGTGGAGCCCCTCAGACTTATATTGCCATCGAAATCTACTGTAACAGAGGGCACACTCTGCATAACATCGAGCGCAGTACCACCAACTGACGCTAAGTCCTTGTCGACATTAATTACTTTTTTGTCGAGGCTGTGCGTCATCATCTCTTTCCTGCCAGTAACGGTGACACCCTCCATTGCCTGTGAGCCAATCGTTAGATTTATTGTGCCTAAGTCAACATCCTTTGCCTTGGGGGAGACGATTATGCTGGTGTTTTCCCACTGATTGTAACCAATAAACTTAACTTGGACTTTATAGCGTCCATAGGGAATCTTTTCAAGTAGAAATTCGCCTGAAGTGTTTGTTATTCCTCCGGTAACAATGGAGGAATCCCTCAACTTTATTATCACTACGCTTGCGTATTCAACTGGAACACCTGACTGCTTATCGAGTATCTTACCTTTTAGTGTGCCAGATGGAGGCATACTTCCATATCCTATTCCAGGTCCCGGTTGGGCTGATGCAATTAATGATGTCAAGCCGGTGAACATGACGGCAATGAATAATCTTTGTAATGTTTTTTTCATGGTCAAGTTTTGCTGTGCTTTTTAGGTGTTGCGTTGAGATAGTATTTAGACAAATAGGTTTAACATTTCTTGCGGTATTTCATGAAAATTATTTTTCTTGCATTATTGTCTGTGAAAATATGAGGAGTCAAGTTTCAATTCGCGTTTTTGGGATGGTTCAAGGGGTTGGATTTCGATATTTTGTCAAGAAAAATGCCAACAAACTTGGGCTAAGTGGTTATGCGAAAAACAATGATGATGGCACCGTTTTAGTTGTGGCTGAAGGCGATGAGGCCGAGTTGTTTATTATGGTTGAGCTATGTAAGCAAGGTCCCCTAAGAGCAGTCGTAAAGGAAGTGTTTGTTAGCTGGGGTGAGGCAACTGGAATGGCTGACTTCTTTACAATTTGAGTGCTCGCGGGTTTGAGTTGTATTTGTCCCATCACCCGATTTTACAAAACTATGCGCTACATTTGGACGCTTTTAGTTTATCAACATTTGTGAGTTATGGGAAATACTGTGTTTGCAAACGATATGGTGATGGAAAAACTTCGGCTTTCCCACACTTTAAAGCAGTTTAAACCTTCAACTGATATTTATTTCGACCTCCTAAGGTCCATTGTTTCTCAACAACTTTCGGGAAAGATTGCTGATCTTATTTTTGGGAGATTTTTAGACCTTTTTCCTCAAAGATGTCCTACGCCTAATTTGGTTTTGGCCATTGAAGTTGAACGGTTCAGAAGTGCTGGCCTTTCGAATGGGAAGGCAAATTACGTTAAAAATGTTGCTCGTTTTGCGTTGGAAAGTGGTCTGCAGTTGGATAAGATTTCTGCCATGGATGATAAAGCACTGCTGGAGTATCTCACTACAATTAAGGGCGTGGGTCGCTGGACTGCCGAAATGATACTCATTTTCTCGTTGAATCGGCAGGACGTTTTCCCCATAGATGACCTAGCAATTCGCCAAAGTATGGTAGAACTATACAACATTGATTCGGATAGTAAATCACTGAGAGAAAACCTTACTAGTATAGCAGAATTGTGGAGGCCAAATAGAACTCTGGCTTCGCTATTGCTTTGGGCGTGGAAGGATGGAAAGAAGTTACGATAGCTTATTGTAATCGCCAAAAACTATTGTTCGGATTACAACCGATGCGCAGGCAATACCAAATACTGCCGGCATGTAAGAGATTGTTCCCACATTCGACTTTTTGTTTTGCTCTCCTTCGATAATTGCTACAGATCCAGGTAGGGGTTCCTCGTCCGAAAAAACAACGGTAAATCCATTCTTGATCCCTATCCTGCTAAGTCGTTTGCGAAGCATGTGCGCAAGCGGACAGTGATGCGATTTAGAAATATCGGAAATTGCTACTCTCGTTGGATCAAGTTTGCCTCCAGCCCCCATTGAACTAACTAATGGAATGCCTGCTGCAATTGTTTTTGCTATCAGGTTAGCCTTTGGCGAAAGTGTATCTATTGCATCGACTACAAAAGTGTAGTTGGCTTTAAGAAGTGCATCAGTTTTTTCATCGCTGATGAAGTCTTTAATTCGATGCACTATTAGCAATGGGTTGATGTCAAGCAATCGGCTTGCGAGAATATCCGCTTTTGACTCTCCAATGGTGCTGTGCAACGCTGGGAGTTGTCTGTTTATGTTGGTAACATGAACATTGTCGGCATCTACAATGGTAAGTTCTCCAATGCCCGCCCGGCAAAGCATTTCGGCTGCATAAGCTCCAACACCACCTAGTCCAACCACCAGAACGTGCGCTTTCGTTAGCAGTTCAACACGCTCGTTGCCTAAAAGAAGTTCAGTACGTGCTAGCCAGCTAGTATCGTGTTCAGTCATTGATGGATATTTTGAATAGGCTTGCAAAGTTATTCGAAATTTCAGATACGAGCTGTTCTGTCGATATACCCTTTATTTCTGCCGCCTTGGAATAGATGGATGCTATAGAAACGGAGGCATCATCGGTCTCCAAAAATAGTTGTGTGGTTGGAGTTCTCCTCAAGCTATCGGCTGTGGCATCGTCGTTTGTAAGGAGAGCGGCTCCGAATGAGAGATAGTTTCCTGCATCGAGAATGATTTCAGCCTTGGTAAACTTTCCCCTAAAACCATGGAAGATAAAAGGGGCTGGGTGTTTTATTCGTTTTTGAATAGCTAAAATTTCACTGGTGGCTCTTACGTTATGTATTATCACAGGAGTGTGGTGGGTTTCTGCGATTGTGAGCTGCTTTTTAAACACCTCGATCTGAATAGAATATTCCACGTTGCAAGCCTTGTCAAGGCCAATTTCACCTAGTGCTATCACCTTCCTGTTTTCTTGAATTAGCTGCCCAAGCCATTCAATTTCAGAAGAACTATGCATGGCTGCCCTCCAAGGGTGAATACCTGCAGAATAGTAGAGCCTAGGATGGTCGTCGACGGTATTACCAGAAGAGACGTTCAACAAGCATATAAATGCATCTTGATGGTAGCGGTGAGTATGAATGTCAATGGTTTTAAGCATAGGACTTCGAAGGTTCGTCCATCTTATGTTTCTGTTAAAAGAAAAGCCCTAATACTAGGGCCAATCTTTTAGAACTCAATTTTTCGAATGTTCTTTGCCACTTCTTGCCCTCGCTCATTTTTCTCTACGGTGAACTCAACTGCGTCGCCTTCCCCGAGGTCGTTGAAATCATCAATGATAAGATCGGTGTAGTGGAAAAATAAGTTGTTAGGTGGATATGCAATAAAACCGAAACCCTCCTTCAGACTGAGAATTTTACTCTTCTTGTCGGGGCCATCGCCAAAGTCCAGCTCCTCTCTTTTTGCATAATTTGATTCAGTTTGAACGAAAAGATCGTTGGACATGCTATCGACCATGTTTCCCTCATTGTCTATTATCTCGTTCATCTGAATTGGGTAGGAGGCCTCACTAAGCAAATCTTGCGAAGTTTTGGTGACCATTTTTTGGCCGCTGTCATCCATGAATTCAAAATTCCAGCTGAGCACTATAACACGAATGCCTAGGGTATTTAACTTCCGAACAAGCGGAACATAATCACCATCAGAGGCAATGAGTACAACCACATCGAACATTTTATGTATGGCAAGCTCCAGCGCCTCCATTGCCAACCAAACTTCTACACCGCGGTCTTCTTTCCTTCCAAATTTATTGCGAACGGGCAGGTAGTGGGTAGTTACACCTTCGGACATAAGGATGTCGTCGAAAACTCGCTCGTAGTATAGCTGGCTACCACGTTGACTTGCCTCCTGTGCGTTTAATCGGCTCCTGAAATAGTGCGCGTCCACTACCAAGCAAAGCCTTTCGTCTATTTCGTCAACTTTCGCCACCCATCTGCTAATAAAGTTGTGCATCCCTGAAATGCTCAGTCTCCTCTTTTTTGGGTGGACGTAATTGTAATAATTGCTTACATGTAAGAAGTAGTTTCCGTCGTAAAAAACTCCGATTTTTCTTGTTTTTTGATTTCCTGGTAACATGATTGTATCGATTATAAATTGTTTAAATAATTATGCTTCACTAACCTTGTTTTGGCTGAAATGTTCTCATCTGATTGATACTTTTTTACTTAATGGCTGTTGGTAATTGCTTTAGTGACATTATGGCATTAATTCATGGCTGCATGTATGACAATGTGGCTTAATTTTTAATTGGTCATCACCTGGTACGCAAGTTGCTAAATCATTTCTGAAATCACAAAAATAGTGTTTAACTTTTAAATATGGAGGATTTAGCCATGTTACCAATTGTAAAAAACTACAACAACTTACCCAGCCTTATTGATGATATTTTTGGTCG
>DATKTT010000010.1:0-7726 GCA_035530955.1 Williamwhitmania sp.
TTGATGGCAAAGGTAAATATTTTTATAGTTTGCCCTAGTGCAATCGATTACAACTATAAAAAAAAACGAGTATGTTTATGAGCAGTATTCCTCCATGTCTATTATATTCGCAACGTGTCAAATAATTAGAATTGCTGAAAAAAGTGAAAAAAAAACGTTAAACTTGCATAAAAACCAAGTTATGTTTCAGAACTTACGATTTAAACCTAAGCTTGTTAGCCTTGCCGTTCTGGAGGAACTGACCGACGGTAGCGAGGAACTTTTCTTAGACATGCTTAAGATTTTCTTTCTGCAGGTTCCTATCTTTATTCATGACATGGAGGCTGCAAATGAAGCAAAGGATTACCTTAAGCTTGGTCAGATAGTCCACAAAGCAAAATCATCTGTTGCCACCATGGGTATCACCAATTTATCGACCAAGATGAAAGATTTTGAACTCTTGGCCAAAAGTGGCAAGGAAACGGAGAGCTATCGAGGATACATTGACCTGTTCAAAGAAACTTGCCAACTGGCAATTGCTGAGTTAGAAACAATAAAGTCAAACTTGTAATACATAAAACCTATGGTTAAGGTTGAACCTATTAACGGAGTTAGCATCGTGACTTTTCCAAATGCTAACAAGATCAACGTGAGCAACATCAGTGAATTTAAGGATGAGATAACTGCCCTCATTACCCCAACCAGCAAGGTTATCATTGATCTTACCGGCATAAGCTACATCGATAGTTCTGGATTTGGAATGCTTCTCTCCTTTTTAAGAACAAGCAAAACCAACGAAAGCAAGTTAATGTTTTGCTGCATCATGCCGGATGTTATGTCCTTGATAAACCTACTCCAGCTGCACACGGTATTTGAAATTCATGCCACAAGGGAAGGCTGTTTGAAGAATGCATAGATGACGTAAGTCATTTTTGTGGAGGCTGATTTTAATCACCTTTGCAAAAAAAGATGTCTATAGAAGCTGTTGGGTGGCTAGGGAGTATCTTGTTTAGCATTTGTGGATTGCCACAACTTGTAAAAACATGGAAAACAAAAAAGGTTGATGACCTTAGCAGCCTCTTTTTATGGCTATGGTTTTGGGGTGAAATATTAACCTTCTGCTATATTGTTGCCGGTGATGTTTTTGTAAAAAGTTACCACATCCCCCTCTATTTTAACTATGCAGTCAACATTCTAATTGTAATTTACTTGTTGTATGCCAAGTATGCATATAAAGTGGTAGTAATAGAAAAATAAAAAGGTCCCTTCGCGGGACCTTTTTTGTTATTCTCTTGTAAACTTTAGCGAATTGCCATCGGGAGCCATGGTAATCAAAATAGTTCCAGAATTGCTCAAACTGCCAGAAAGAAGCTGCTTTGACAGCTCGTTCAACACCAACTTTTGCAGCACCCGCTTTACAGGACGTGCGCCCATTGCCGGATCAAATCCCTGCATCGCAATCCAGTCAGCAGCCACATCGTCAAGTTCAATTTCTACACCACTAGGTTTCAGCATCTTTTGAATACCCTTAAACTGAAGCCGAACAATATCTTTTACCTGCTCAAGGGTCAACGGACTGAAGAGGATAATCTCATCAATACGGTTCAAAAATTCAGGACGAACCGACTGTCGTAGCAATGAGAAGACCTGTTGCTTTAATTCCTCAAGCGCACTGTCATCAACCTCCCCTTCAGCAAGTCTCTCTTGAATTAGCGACGATCCTACATTGGAGGTCATAATAATAATGGTGTTTTTAAAGTTCACAGTACGTCCCTTGTTATCTGTCAATCGGCCATCGTCCAGCACCTGCAGCAAAATATTGAAAACATCTGGATGTGCTTTTTCAATTTCGTCGAGTAGAATAACAGAGTATGGCTTTCTTCTCACGGCCTCGGTCAATTGGCCTCCTTCATCATAACCCACATAGCCAGGAGGAGCACCTATTAGTCTAGAAACAGAGTGACGTTCCTGATACTCGCTCATGTCGATGCGGGTCATAAGATTTTCATCATCGAAAAGAAATTCGGCCAACGCTCTTGCCAGCTCTGTTTTCCCAACGCCAGTGGTTCCAAGAAAAATAAACGAACCAATTGGTCGCTTGGGATCCTGAAGCCCAGCACGACTCCTGCGCACAGCATCAGCAACCGCAGCAATAGCCTCATCCTGACCAATAACACGCTTGTGCAACTCGGACTCCAATGTTAGTAACTTCTCCTTCTCACTTTGTAGCATTCTGCTTACCGGAATATGTGTCCATCGGCTCACAACCTCAGCAATATCCTCGGCATCTACCTCCTCCTTTATCATGGCATTTTCCGCCTGCAGACCGCTAAGTTCAGCCTTGAGGGAGATGATGGCAGCCTCAGCATCCTTAATTTTCCCATACCTCAACTCCGCAACCTGTCCATAGTCACCTCGCCGCTCTGCATCTTCAGCTTCCAACTTAAATTGCTCAATGTGCTTTTTATTCAGCTGTATTTTATCCACCACCGCCTTTTCCGATTGCCACTTTGCTCTGAGTCGAGTGCGCTCCTCCGAAAGTTCAGCGAGTTCTTTACCAAGGTCGGCTAGCTTACGATTGTCGCCTTCACGCTTGATAGCTTCACGCTCAATCTCCAGCTGCTTAATCTTTCTTTCCACCTCATCAATAGACTCGGGGACTGAGTTCATTTCCAATCTAAGTTTAGCAGCAGCCTCATCGATAAGGTCAATGGCCTTGTCGGGTAAAAAGCGTTCAGTGATATATCGTTGCGAGAGGTCAACCGCTGCAATAATGGCGTCGTCCTTTATCCGAACCTGATGGTGGGTTTCGTAGCGCTCTTTCAAGCCTCTCAGGATGGAAATAGCACTAAGGCTGTCAGGCTCATCAACCATCACCATTTGGAATCGACGCTCTAAAGCCTTGTCTTTCTCAAAATATTTTTGATACTCGTTGAGCGTGGTGGCGCCAACGGCACGTAAATCACCCCTTGCCAGTGCTGGCTTAAGAATGTTAGCGGCATCCATTGCACCTTCGCCTCCTCCTGCCCCAACCAATGTGTGAATTTCGTCGATAAAAAGAATAACCTCACCATTGGAGGATACAACTTCCTTCACCACAGCCTTTAACCGCTCTTCAAACTCCCCCTTATACTTGGCTCCTGCAATCAAAGCCCCCATATCGAGAGAATAAATTTGCCGATTTTTCAAATTTTCGGGAACATCCCCATTTACAATTCTGTGAGCAATTCCTTCGGCAATAGCAGTTTTTCCAACCCCTGGCTCACCCACCAGTATGGGATTGTTTTTGGTCCTTCGAGAAAGAATTTGGAGCACTCGACGAATTTCTTCGTCACGGCCAATAACAGGGTCAAGTTTTCCCAACTTCGCCCGCTCGTTAAGATTAACGGCAAAACGATTTAGTGAGTCGAATGTATCTTCAGCCGTTTGGCTGGTAACCTTGGAGCCCTTACGAAGTTCAGCCACAGCCTTCTTTAGTTCACCGGCTGAAACTCCCGCATCCAAGAGCATTTGAGATACTGGATCACCTGCCTCAAGCAGCCCAACCAAGAGATGTTCCACCGAAATGTATTGGTCGCCCATCTCTTTTGCGCTGTCCTGCGCACGCTGTAGAACTCTATTAGCGGTAGATGAAAGGTATTGCTCACCGCCACTAACCTTAGGATACCCTTCCACAATCTTATTTAGAACCATCTCCAGCATTGGGATATTCACGCCAAGTTTTTTGAATAGGAATCCTGAAACCCCTTCGCTTTCTGATAGTATACCTTTTAGTATATGCCCCGTCTCCACTGACTGATGGGTAAGTCCTTGGGCTATGTCGAATGCATGCTGAATAGCCTCCTGTGCCTTAATTGTAAAATTATTAAAGTTCATAATATATATTTTTATAACACAATACAAAAAGGAAGCCAGCCCCACACCCCAGTCAATTTGGCCGAAAAACTCAACAAAACAGGACATTGTGGCGCAAAAAAAGGGTGAGCATACACTCACCCTTCAACCCTGAAATTATTTTGCTCTATTCAGCAGGAGACATTACAACTTCAACCACGTTACCCTGGCCAAAGAACTTATTTGCAGCCTCCTTTATTTTGGTAGGAGTTAGACTATTAACCACCTCCAAATATTTTGTATAGGAATCCAAACCATTCTCATATTTCTCGCGAATGGTTGATGTCCAGAAACTATTTTCCCGCACATTTTGCTGGAAGGCAGTAATAAAATGTTCCTTTGCCTTTGCAAGAGTCTCCTCTGCAGGACCATTTTTCATCAAGCTGTCAACCTCGGCATAAATGATACCAATCATCTTATTGGCAATCTTTGGGTCGGTATCAAACACCATGAAAATGTTGAATGAAGGCACAGGAAAATCGTTCACTGAACCACGCACACCAACACCATACGATCCACCCTCCTTTTCACGGATTGTCTCAATATAGCGGTTCGTTAAAATACTCTGTATGGCATCCATTGCAACTATGTCCTCTAGTGTATAATCTGCCTTCCCTGTGTAAGCAACGTAGGCCGAAGTTTTGGGCGTTTTCAATGGCTTAGTAAAATGGTTTTCGACCTTACCAACTGGTGGACGAACGCCATTATCTTTTGCATTCTCCTTTTTATTTAACGAGGGAAGACCTCCAATGTAGGTTTCAATCAGCGCCTTTGACTCCTCAGGATTGACATTGCCGGCAAAAATAAAGGTAAATGCAGAAGCATCGGCAAATCGTTCTTTGTAAAGTTTAATGGCTTTTTGATAATCTACCTTATTCAAGAAGTCTACATTCATAGGCATAACACGGGAGTTATGGTTAGCCATCAACACCGAAATTGAATCCTTAAAAGCAGAACGAGGATCGGCGCTTACGTTGGCAAAGTATGCCTTTAGCCTCTGCATAAACGCAGTGGCAGCTTCATCATCAACTCTTGGTTGAGTAAAGTAGAGATATACTAGCTGAAGCATGGTTTCAAAATCCTTGGGAGAAGCAGTCCCGCTTATACCTTCGGAGGTTCCACCAATATCAGGTCTCACATCAACAACTTTTCCCGCCAGCATTTTATTGAGTTCCACACTACTGAACTCACCAACGCCGCCGTTTGAAACGAAATCGGCAGCCATACTAATAGAGGGTAAATCCGCAACAGATACCAAGGAAGATCCTCCTTCGCCATACGCTTCTAGCACAATTTGATCTTCTTTGAAATCGGTCTTTTTAAACACCACCTTTGCACCGTTGGACAATGTCCACTCGGTTGTTCCAAACGCCTTATCTTCTTTCGTTGATTCAACCTTGCCAGACACTGGCTTCTTTTCAATCAAAGGCTTATTGGAAACTTGATCCACGTATGGCTGAATATTTTCGGCCTTTACATCCGCAATTGTCTTCAGCACCTCTTCCTTCGTAGGATTCTTAATACCTTCCTTTTCTGGTCCAGTAATGGTTACCACCATATTAGTATCGGTTACCAGTGATTTTGCATAGGCATTGAGTTCCTCAAGTGAAATGGTTGGCAAAACTTCAGCCGAAAACTTGTAATCAAACTCAATGCTCGGCATAGGCTCATTTGTAAGAAAGTTGTCAACACACTCCCATACGAAAGTTTCATTCTTCTGCTTATCCTTTTCCTTAAGCATATTTTCTTTACCCCTCAGATAATCGGATTTTGCACGACCAAGTTCCGTAGCTGTAAACCCAAACTTTTGCATACGCTCATCTTCCCGAATTAGGGCACCAAGGCCATCCAACGTTTGACCGTTTTTTGCAATAGCAGTAAGAGTAAATGCATCCTCCGTTCGCACCATACTTCCAACATTAGCAAAAGCAACCACATAAGGAGGGTTAGGCTTCTGAACAAGTTCGTTCAATCGTGAACGAAGCATACTAGAAACCAAATCCTTAATAATGTTAGTTCGCATATACTCCATGTTCTTCTTATCCTCTGCAACAACGGGTCGCTTGTAGTAAACCCTAACTACGCTGTTTTTCGCCTCTGGATCGGAAGCGATACCAACAATTGGCTCCTTATTGTCGGGAACGCTATAGAATGGACGAGGAGCTGGATTTTCGCGCTTCGGAATATCCTGAAAAACAATCTTTATATATTGCTCAACCTTATCAACATCAACATCTCCCACAATGATAATAGACTGAAGATCGGGACGGTACCATTTATGATAAAACTCACGAATCTCCTTATGGTCAAAGCCGTTAATTACATTAATATCGCCAATAACATCGCGAGTTGCATACTTCGATCCAGCATAAATCGTTGGGAGCAACTCCTTATACATGCGCCTATCAGCACCTCTACCAGTTCTCCACTCCTCACGGATTACGCCACGCTCATTATCAATTTCATCATCCTTTAGCGAAATAAAACCCGACCAGTCGTGCAAGATCAACAAAGCAGAATCAACAGCGCTCTGCCGCGCAACCGGTACATCGGATAGGTTATATATGGTTTCATCGAGCGAAGTAAAGGCATTAATATTTTCGCCAAACTTCACACCAATTGATTCCAGATACTCAATCAACTTCTTATCGGGATAGTTTTTTGTACCATTAAAAGCCATGTGCTCCAAAAAGTGTGCAAGACCGTTTTGTGGATCTTCCTCCAAGATGGCACCTACATTTTGTGCAATGTAGAAATCGGCCCTCTCCTTCACCGTTTCATTATGGCGAATGTAATAGTGTAATCCATTTCCCAAAACACCCATCCTGAAGTTAGGATCAACCGGCACTGGGGAATTTAAATCTAATCCCTGTGCAATGCTCCCCAAGCTGCAAAGTGTCAATAATACGAGCCATAATGCCCCCTTAAAAATTTTCATAACATTTGGTTTATTGTTCAATAGTATAGGTTCTCATAATCAAAAATAAACATTCTTTTCCACAAAACAGCCGAAACCAATGATAAACGCCACAGCAAAAGAAACTCATTTGCACTATTATCGTAACTTTGAACTTCAATAGCAGCAACCTATTCAAACAAAAACAATCGATATGAACACCGAAGAAAAAGTTGTATCCACCTTAAAAAATGAGGGGAAACCCCTAAAGGCTGGAGAAATTGCAGAACTTTCAGGAATTGAGAAAAAAGAGGTAGAGAAATCAATTAAGAAGCTTGTTGCCAACAACATTGTAGAGTCACCAAAGCGCTGTTTCTATAGCCTAAAATCAAAATAAGGAGGGAACGACCCTCCTTATTTTAATAATCTGTGCTCAAGAAATTAGCTAATTGCAATTTGTCGAGCAGGGATAACTTTTGCCTCTTCCTTTTTGGGTAGGAATACGGTTAAAATACCCTCCTCATACTTTGCCGAAATCTTTTCAGCATTCACAGACGAGGGAAGAGCAAATGTTCTGCAGAAGGAGTTATAGCTAAACTCTTTTCTGATAAACTTGCCACCTTGTTCCTCTTTTTGCTCATCCATCTTTTCTGAAGTGATTGACAGCACACGCTGGTTAAGATCAAGTTTAAAATTCTCCTTCTTCAACCCAGGAGCGGCAACTTCAATACGATAATCGTCCTTGTCCTCAAAAACATTAACGGCAGGTGTCATTGTCCTTCCGGTTGAGCCCTCCACGATATTATCGAACCAGTCGCGACCAAAAATATCATCAATAAGGCTGGGTAAGTTGTTGTAGTTTTTTACAATTGGTAACATGGCTAAATCCTCCATATTTAAAAGTTAAACACTATTTTTGTGATTTCAGAAATGATTTAGCAACTTGCGTACCAGGTG
>DATKTT010000011.1:0-19007 GCA_035530955.1 Williamwhitmania sp.
TCATGTTTACTACTTTTGAATTTGAGGTAAAAGTATAGTTTTTGGTTCGAGTTTGAAACTATAAAAAGATTTTTTACAACAGATTAACCGCCTTTTCCATCGATTGCGATAATTAATTAGCCTATGCATTATACTTGAAAACGTGTTTATCAATATCAAATGGAGTAGGTCAATTGGTGGATATGATTAACCATTTTAGGATCAACAGATTTCCATTCCATTGGCTGACGTGCCTGTAAGTCGGCATTGGGCAAAGGCAGATGAATGGATTGACGTTGGGTCATCAATGCCTCCGTTCCATAATAAATTACTCGAGGATAAGGAAATGAGAACAAAAACGACAACGCTTTCTCCAACCTTGCTTTCTTTACTTTGCACTCAAACAAAAAGCGGTCGAGGTCGTGATTATCGAGAAAGAGAACCGGCAGAAAGGAGCTGGAATAGCCTAACGAAAAATGGGCCAAACAGGCTGCCCTTAAATCTGCATTAACCTTGCCTTGTTTTGAGAAATGGGTGCGTAGCAGATGGGCGAAATGAAAATCGAGCACCCCGTGGAACACCTTTTCGTAGTCCAGCTGTAGTTCCTGCTGGTTAATGCCCCATCGGCGGCGACGCTGCTTGTGCAGCATTCCAAGTGTTGAGAAATCGGCTGGAGCAATTCCGGCACCCCACACCTCCCCCAACAGAACCACCTCTGGAAACTCCTTATCTACCAACCGGCGAAGCGCCTTCCAAAAGCCCATTCCAGGCCCTATGGCGTGGTCGATACGAAACCCATCAAGGCCTATGCTAAGCCAGTAACGAGCATTGTTTAGCATGTAGCGGCGCGCTATAGGATTATTTAGGTTGAACTTGGCCAACTCCGGATAATGCAAAAAGCATCGATAGCTATTAGTACTCTTATTGAAATAAAACCACTCCCGATATGGGCAATCTTTATCCTTGAGCGCTGCCTGAAAAAAAGGATGCTGAGTTGAGCAATGGTTGGGGACCCAATCGGCAATTATTTTCATTCCCCGCCTATGGCAATCGTCAACTAAAGACTTTAAATCGGCAAGCGTTCCAAAGTGAGGATCAACCTCATCAAAGTTGGTAATGTGGTATCCGTGGTATGCAACTGTTTGATAGAATGGCGATAGCCAAAGGCAATTAACGCCCATAGTCTGTAGGTAGGGTAGTTTATCTCGTATTCCGTTAAGAGTTCCTCCAAGAAACTCATTTTCGCCTCTATCAGGTTTCATTTCGGTAGTATTTGCAAACCGATCCACCATAACCTGATAAATTGCTGCACCGCTAAGCCAGGTTGTCATACCTACTATTTAGATGGTAAAAATAGCTAGAAATACAACAAACTCAATGAAGTTGAAAACGCGCAATGATTAAGGTTCTGCACTTGGAACGAATTTTAATCAAGGAAAATAATGTTTGCCTCTTTACGATTAAACACAATAAATACCTTTGTAGAACTAACGTTATGTTGCACGCCATCGTAACATTAATCTTTTAAGTATGAAGAAGTTTATTCCACTCCTTACTGCATTCGCACTTGCAACAATCATTGCCGACGGTCAAGTACCTACTGCATCATGTGGAAAGATTATTCAAATAGAGAATTTTCAATCGAAATACATCGCTGCCCGCAATGTGGATGTCTGGCTCCCTGAGAACTACGACGCTGCTAAAAAATACGCCGTACTTTACATGCACGATGGTCAAATGCTATTCGACTCCACCATCACATGGAACCATCAGGAGTGGGGCGTTGACGAAACCATGTGCAAGTTGATGCGTGAAGGAAAAATTCGAAGCTGCATTGTTGTTGGTATTTGGAACTCAGGGAAAGGACGACACTCAGACTACTTCCCACAAAAGCCATTCGAATCGCTTCCCCAAGCATTTAAAGATTCATTGATTAACTTGGCCAAGAGCAACGGTGAGAGTACCCTTTTCGACGGCAAGGTAAGATCAGATAGCTATCTAAAGTTTATAGTAAAAGAATTAAAACCCTACATCGACAGCCATTTCTCGACCTTCACCAATAGAGAGAATACGTTTATTGCCGGATCGAGCATGGGCGGGCTAATTTCGATGTATGCCATTTGCGAATACCCCAGAGTTTTTGGTGGGGCTGCCTGCCTTTCCACCCACTGGATTGGAACTTTTTCCACAAAGAACAATCCTATACCAGAGGCTTTTTTGGCCTATATGAAAAATCATTTACTCTCGCCAAAAACGCACAAGCTATACTTCGACTATGGAACCCAAACGCTAGATTCCCTTTACGAACCATACCAACTCAAAGCCAACAAAATTATTGCAAGCAAAGGGTATTCAAAGGTCAACTGGATTACTCGAAAATTTACGGGCGACAACCATTCAGAAAGATCGTGGAACCATAGGTTGAATATTCCATTGGAATTTCTATTGAAACAATAATAGTTTCAACCGCACCAAACAACTAAATATAAAAACGGCAGCACCATAGTAAAAGGGGCTGCCGTTTTTATATTGGAATTGTAGTATTGCTATAACGCCATGCGACGACCTAGCTCAATAATAAAGTCCTCTCCCGAAAGAACTGTTTTAGCAGGAGGATTACACAGACGTGCCAAATCACCAGTCATTACACCCTCCTCCACAGTCTCTACCAAGACTCTATCGAGCTTATCGGCAAATTGTTGCAGGGCGAGAATGGAGTCCAACTCTCCCCTCTTTCGAAGTGCTCCTGTCCAGGCATATATCAGCGCTGTTGGGTTAGTAGAGGTTTTCTCACCCTTTAAGTAGCGGTAGTAGTGTTGTTGAACTGTTCCATGGGCAGCCTCATACTCAAAATAGCCTTTCGGTGAAACGAGTACAGAGGTCATCATAGCTAGCGATCCAAATGCGGAAGCAACCAAGTCGCTCATCACATCACCATCGTAGTTCTTACAAGCCCACAAAAATCCACCATCGCTCTTAACTAGGCGAGCCACCATATCATCAATAAGGGTATAGTGGTAATGAATGCCCAGCGCAGCAAACTTTTCAGCATAGTATTTTTCGAACACCCGCTGGAAAACAATTTTGAAACGCTGATCGTAAGTTTTGGAAATGGTGTCTTTTGTAGCAAACCAAAGGTCCATCTTCTGATCGAGCGCATAGTTAAAGCAGCTGCGGGAGAAACTTTGGATGCTCTCCTCGGTGTTGTGCATTGCTTGCAAAACGCCAGCATGCTCAAACTCATGAATGGTCACGCGCTTCTCTTTTCCCGATTTTTCGGTAAACACCAGCTCCGCCTTACCAGCCCTGCAAGCAAATGTTTCTACTGCCCTATAAACGTCACCATATGCATGACGGCCAACAATTATAGGCTTCTTCCAACTCTTGATTGATGGCTCAATATTATTCACCAAGATGGGTTTGCGAAACACAGTTCCATCGAGCATCGCCCTAATTGTTCCATTAGGCGACAACCACTGTTTCTTTAAGTTATACTCTTTTACTCGTGCACCATTGGGAGTAATGGTTGCATTTTTAACACCAACACCCCATTTTTTAATGGCCTTGGCTGCCTCAACGGTTACTTCATCGTTAGTAGCATCACGATTTTCGATACCGAGATCGTAATACTCCACTTTAAGATCAATAAAAGGCTGAATAAGTTTTTCTTTAATTATGGGCCATAGTACTCTGGTCATTTCGTCGCCATCGACCTCCACCAGAGGGTTTTTCATCTGTATTTTACTACTCATCTTGTCAACTTATTAATCGATAAATAAAAATTGCCGGTTGCAGTTAAAGCGCACCGGCAAAAAAATTAAAATGTCTACCTTTTATCTAGTGAAACGTAGTCAATTTTTGGCCCAACAGCCTTGTAAGCTGGACGGATTATACGCTTGGCGCTGTTAATCTCCTCAATACGATGTGCACACCAACCAGCAATACGCGACATAGCAAATAGAGGTGTGTAAATTTGCGGTGGGATATCGAGGGCACAGTTTACAAAGCCAGAGTAAAAGTCCACGTTAGGGGCAATTACCTTACCGTCGCCTTTGCGCTCAGTGAAAAGGGCGGGAGAAATCCTCTCAATCAAGTCATAAAGGTCAAATTCATCAGACTTACCTTTTTCCTTAGCAATATCTCTAGCCTTTTCCTTTAACAGAATTGCACGTGGATCGGAGAGGGTATAAACTGCATGGCCCAATCCATAAATTTTGCCAGAGCCGTCAAAAGCTTTTTTGTCCAAAATCTTGCGCAGGTAATCAGAAACTTCCTTTTCGGAATCCCAGTTACGAACGTTGCTCTTTATGTCGTCTACCATGGCCATAACCTTGATATTTGCACCACCATGAAGAGGCCCCTTGAGCGAACCAAGTGCAGCAGAAATGGCTGAGTAGGTATCGGTAAGCGAACTCGACACCACGTGTGTAGTGAATGATGAGTTATTACCACCACCGTGCTCGGCATGCAAAACCTGCATGAGGTCAAGAATTTCAACTTCGAGTGGAGAGTATCTGTTGCCGCCTTTGAGCATGTAAAGGAAGTTTTCTGCTGAGCTTAACTCCGGCTTTGGATGACGGATTACCAACGTTTTGTTCATGTAGTGGTAACGCATACCGTGGAATGAGTAGGCTACAATCGTAGGAAACTTAGCAATGAGGCTTAAGCTCTGCAGTAAAAGGTTAGTTGTGGATACATCATCAGGGTTGTCATCTTGCGTATATAGCGAAAGTACCGAGCGGGCAAGCATATTCATAACATCACGACCACGGAATGATAGAATAATATCCTTGGTGAAGTATTTTGGAAGGTATCGCTGCTCGGCAAGGTATGCCGAAAACTCAGCCAACTCACCAGAAGTCGGAAGCTTGCCAAAAAGAAGCAAATACACGGTTTCATCATAGCCTTGTCGCTTATCCTGCTGAAATCCATGGACGATCTTATCTATGCCCATTCCTCTGTATTCCAAGCGGCCCTGGACTGGGACAGCACCCGCTTCTGTTTTTTCCACACCTACAACGGTGCCAACGTTAGTAAGTCCAACAAGCACACCTGTTTGGTCAGCGTTTCTCAATCCACGTTTAACGTCAAATTTCGCGTAAAGATCGTTATCTATTGTGCTCGACTTTTCGGCCAGAGAGGCCCAATGCTCAAGGTTATTCATAGCTATTCGTAATTTAAGTTATTTTAATGCTTTTCCATTTTTCTTATCAAGTTCAAGGCACTACCTGCACGGAACCACTCCAACTGATTTTTGTTGTAAGTATGAACAACGTCAAATTTTTCGGTGGAACCATCGGCATGGTGCAAAACAACTGCAAGGTTCTTGCCAGGCACAATATGCTCTAACCCAACAATATCTATGGTGTCATCCTCTCGAATCTTGTCGTAGTCGGCTTTGTTGGCAAAGGTCAGCGCAAGCATTCCCTGCTTCTTGAGATTCGTTTCGTGAATACGAGCGAACGACCGAACCAAAATCACCTTCACACCCAGGAAGCGAGGCTCCATGGCAGCATGCTCGCGAGAGGATCCTTCACCATAGTTTTCATCGCCAACCACAATGGAACCAATACCGGCATTACGGTACGCTAGCGCAGCAGTTGGTACAGGAAGATATTCGCCTGTGAGAAAATTCTTCACCAGATTTACCTTATCGTTAAAGGCATTGGCAGCACCAATTAGCATGTTTTGAGAAATATTCTCGAGATGTCCCCTATATTTCAACCATGGGCCAGCCATTGAAATATGGTCGGTTGTACACTTACCCTTTGCCTTGATGAGCAGCCTTAAACCAAGAAAGTCCTTTCCATTCCATTCTATAAAAGGAGTTAGTAGTTGGAGGCGTTTTGAATCTGTAGTAACTGCAATTTGAATGGCAGAACCATCAATAGCGGGAGATTGGTAACCATTGTCGCCCACTGCAAAACCGGCAGGTGGCATTTCAATCCCTTCAGGTTCGGCAAGCTTAACCTTATCACCCTTTTTATTGATCAGAAAATCTGTCATTGGATTAAACGCTAGATCGCCAGCAATGGAAAAAGCAGTGACAATCTCAGGCGATGCAACAAATGCATAGGTATTCGGATTCCCGTCATTACGCTTTGCAAAGTTCCGATTGAACGAGGTAAGGATAGAGTTCTTCTCGCCCTTATCGGCATTGTGCCTTGCCCATTGCCCAATACATGGACCGCAGGCATTTGCTAAAACCGTTCCACCAATATTTTCAAAAACACCTAAAAGGCCATCTCGCTCAACGGTGTAGCGCACCTGCTCCGAACCTGGTGTTACGGTAAACTCAGATTTAACCTTAAGGCCACTGGCCAGCGCTTGCTTTGCGACAGAAGCGGCACGAGTAATATCCTCGTAAGAAGAGTTGGTGCAGGAACCAATCAATCCAACCTCGAGCTGCTGTGGCCAGCCATTTTCCTTTACCGCCTTGGCAAACTGCGATAGCGGCCACGCCTTATCAGGGGTAAATGGTCCATTGATGTGTGGCTCTAAAATTGAAAGATCAATCTCAATCACTTGATCAAAATACTTTTCTGGATGGTTATAAACCTCCGCATCTCCAGTAAGATGTTCAGCTATTCCATCAGCAAGAGTAGCAACCTCCTTGCGACCAGTTCCTGCAAGATAGTTTCTCATCTTATCGTCGTAGCCAAACAGTGAGGAGGTAGCCCCTATTTCTGCACCCATATTACAAATGGTACCCTTACCAGTGGCAGAAATAGACTTGGCACCCTCTCCAAAATACTCAAGAATACAGCCAGTTCCACCCTTCACCGTAAGAATGCCGGCAACTTTTAGAATTACGTCCTTGGCAGATGTCCAACCGCTCAACTTTCCGGTAAGCTTAACGCCGATAAACTTCGGAAACATCAGTTCCCAAGCCATACCAGCCATTACGTCAACCGCATCGGCACCACCTACACCAATCGCCACCATGCCCAGCCCACCTGCATTAACCGTATGCGAGTCGGTTCCAATCATTAGGCCACCAGGAAAAGCATAGTTTTCAAGAACCACCTGGTGAATGATTCCAGCACCGGGCTTCCAGAAACCAATACCGTACTTGTTGCTAACCGATGCCAAAAAACTGTAAACCTCTTCGTTGGTATTCAATGCAGCTTTAAGGTCGGCAATGGCGCCGTGCTTCGCCTGAATGAGATGGTCGCAGTGGACCGTAGAGGGAACCGCCACCTTGCTTTTTCCAGCCTGCATAAACTGAAGCAACGCCATCTGAGCGGTAGCATCTTGCATGGCAACCCTGTCAGGGGCAAAGTCCACATAATCCTTTCCACGGGCAAATGGCTTGGAGTGGGTTTCTTCCCATAGATGTGAATACAAAATTTTTTCTGTTAAAGAAAGCGGATGCCCAAGCACCTGACGTGCTTTTGTAACTCTTTCCGGTAGCCGGTGGTAAACCGACTTTATCATTTCAATGTCGAAAACCATAATGTAGTGAATTTGTTCTGTATATCAACTATTTCAAAAAAGTTCTGCGATTGTCGTTCAAATGAATTCAAATCTTAAACAATAAACTTCTTTGAAAGTTCTATTATACCTTCAATTCTATAGATTACAAATGCAAAAATAAAGATCTCAACGACATATACAAGTTAACATATATCAATACACCGATGATTATTATCAATGTAAGGAGAATAGTGATTGAAAAGTGGATTTTTGTTGGAAGGTGCTTTTCTGATTGGCACCATCCGTGGAGGGCTGTGGTAGCTAATACTTCTTGCCAGCAGCCACCAGCAACGGTTGCTTTGGAGGAGCTGGCAGAGTAAAGGTGAATTCAGCACCTTGTCCAAAAACACTTTTTGCAGAAATTGTTCCTCCGTGTCGTTTTACAAATTCGTCACACAGAATGAGTCCAAGACCGGTGCCTTTTCCCACGGAGTCAGCACCTATTTCACTCGGTTTAACATCAATACGAAAGAGTTTCTCAAGGTCTTGCTGCTGAATTCCAACACCAGAATCAGCAACTGTAACTGCAATTAGCTTATCTATCCTTTCAGCAGTAACTTTCACAACACCGCCCGGTTTGGTAAACTTAATTGCATTTGTTACAAGATTTCGGAGAATGGTCGCAACCATTCGCTTATCGGCAAATACCTCATATCGTTCAGAAATATTATCGACCAAGAAAAGATGCTTGGTAGCCGCCTGAATGGACGCAAGTTCAAAAACCTCCTTTGAAATATCCGACAACCTCACTGTTTCGGGCGCAAAGGTCATTGCCCCGGACTGCACCATGGCCCACTGCATAAGTTCTTCTAGAAGATCAACCCCACCCTGTGCTGCATTATGAATTTCAGAAACAAACTCCTTGATTCTATTACGATCATACTCCGCTAAATTACTTAAGAGTAAACTGGAGAAGCCTAATAAGGCATTGAATGGATTTTTAAGATCATGGGCGATGATTGAAAGGAACTTGTCCTTCATGCTATTCACTTCCCGAAGCTGTTGTTCTATCTCCTTCCTATGGCTTATGTCGCGCGATACTGCAATGATCATCGAAATTTTCCCACTCTCGTCAAACATGGGTTTAAGCGTCGATTCAACCCAGCGAACATCTCCGCCAGTGGAGATTACTCTAAACTCAACCAACTCAAGCAAGCTACCACCGGTGTACATCCGGAGCATAGCATTGGTAACATTGTCGATCCAATCGTCACGAAAAATCAATCCCTCAGGTGATTTACCTGTAAGCTCTTCTGGGCTACGCCCTGTTACCTGTTTTATTGCCGGCGAAATATAGTTTATGGTTGCCTCCATATCCGGATTATGCAAGCTGATAACATCGCTAATACCCTCCGCCATAAAGCGAAACATCTCCTCGCTTTCCTTGAGTGCTTTAACCGCTTGCCTTTGTGCTGTGGTATCTACAAACGAAATAAATAACTGCTTGCCCTTATGGTTATCAACCAAGGCTACATTAACCCGACAGCTGCGCCGATGCCGGTTTTTGGTGTAGTAGTGAGCGTCGTAATCGCGAACAATACCCTGTTCATCAATTTGAGAGTAGATGGTCTGGCGACCCTGATTGCTCCAGATATAAAGATCCTTTGCAGTGCGTCCAACAGCATACTTTTTCTCAAATCCAGTCAGCGTTTCGAAAGCATCGTTAGCCTCCAAAATTAAACCATCGGGATAAGAAACCACAAACATGGCACTAGCGTTGCGACTAAATGCATTGCGATAGAGCTCTTCGCTCTCACCCAACTGTTGCTCCACCAACTTTCGATTGGTGATATTTTGAAGGAGCCAAATAATTTCAAGCTGATGGTTGCCATATTTAAGCGCAATAGCTTTAAGCCCACACCATATTTCCCCGCTAATTTGATGCTTGAGTTTAAGCTCAATTTGAAAAGTTTTACCGTTGGTGAATTTCTCTTTCGCCTGCATGCTGAGGTTTTCTAACTTCTTGCGCACAGGAAAAAGTTCTTCGATTGGTTTGCCGATTATTGCATCCGCCTTAATGCTGGTAATCTCTTCAAGATTACCGTTTACCCAAATAATCTTTCCCCCCGATTCAATGGCTATTCCAATAGGGAGCGTCTCTAAAATCTTTTTTTGCCAGAAGAGTGTCTCTTGCTGTCCCAACTCATTATCCTTGAGCGGTGTAACCTCAACCTTGGTGAAAATAAAATGGGTTATCTCTCCGTTTTCGTTTTTGCATGGAGCAATGGTGTTTTTCTCCCAGTAGGTGGCCCCATCCTTTCTCCGGCTAGAAATCTCTCCCTCCCAGCGGTTACCAGCTAAAACGGTCTTCCATAAAGTTGTATAAACCAATTCATTGTTATCACCACTTATCAGGAAGGAGGTTTTTTTGCCAACGACATCAACTCGAGAATATCCTGAAATTGCTGTATAGGCTGGATTAACATACTCGATAAGGCCATCCGTATTGGTAATAGCAATGGCTTCAGGGCATTCGTCCAGTGCCTTGGAAATCGAATGATTTCTATACCTCAATGCAGCAAGTTCCTGCTCGAGATACCTTATCTTCTCACTCTGTTCTTTTTCTGTCAAACTATATGTTCCTAGTTAACAAACTGCCGCAAAAATAGCAGCTGGCTTCTCATTCAACGATAAATTGGATGCACATTACTCATACTGTCGGTGCATTTTGGCTAAACGATTTATTTGATTGACAAACGAATTACTGAACCCCAAAACCACTGAGGATGCTGTTAACAAACAGCTAGAACCTCCCCAAATATAAAGCAAAAATGAGCATAAATATAAGAGGTTTGCTCACAAAACGAATTTGCGGAATTTTATTTAAGGATTGCAGATGAGCAAACCTAGTGTTTCCATCAAAAACAATGGTATACCTCTCCCATCTACATATAGAGTGAGGAGTAGTTTCAAATACAGTTAGAACAAACCATCAAGCAAATGAGGGTGAAAGCAGCACTTAATCTCTGTTAAACTTGACCCGTAACATCGCTTGCACTAACTTTGGTAAGTCAACCATCGATTCATCTCATTTGCAAATTTCATTAACCTCAACCTAAGGCAATGACAAGAGCTAACCTAAAAACAGTCACACTGCTCCTAGTTGGTGGTATTCTTTTTTCTTGTGCAAGAGTAAAACCTCCTACTGCAGAAAAGATACCCCACAAGATGGTTACTATGGGAGACACGCGCATTGACCCCTACTTTTGGATGAACGAGCGCAGCAACCCAATGGTTCTTGTCAATCTCAAGGCCGAAAATGCCTACACCGATACAGTGATGAAGCCAACCGAACAGCTTCAAGAAAAACTCTTCAACGAAATAAAGGGCAGGATAAAGGAGGATGATATAACCGTTCCATACTTCTACAAAGATTTCTATTACTATACACGATTCGAGAAGAATCAGGAATATCCCATATACTGCCGAAAGAGAGGGAGTTTAGCTGCAGCCGAAGAAATATTACTCAATGTGAATGACCTCGCGAAAGGACATAGTTTTTGTGATGTGGCCGATCTATCGGTAAGTACCAACAACCATATTTTAGCCTATGGTTTAGACACATTGAGTAGGAGGAAATACACTATTTATTTCAAGGACCTTGAATCGGGCAAACTCCTTCCAACAAAAATTGCGAACACTACCGGGGAAACTGTTTGGGCAAACGACAACAACACCATTTTTTATAGTATTAAAGACGAGTCTCTACGCCCCTTTAAGATTCTTAAGCATAAGTTAACAACAACCAATGAAGCAAACGACAGGCTCGTATTTTACGAGAAGGATTCAACGTTTGACCTTTCGTTGGATAAATCCAAGACGGACAAGTTCGTCTACATAGTGTCATCTTCCACCATGTCAACAGAATATCAGTACGTAGATGCCAACACTCCAGAGATGCCATTTACGGTTGTTCAACCTCGAGAGCGAGGCCTCCTCTATTCCGTCCAGAACTTTGAAAATAAGTTTTACATCGTAACCAACCTTGACGCTCAAAATTTCAGGCTGATGGAAACGCCTATTGCAGCTCCTCAAAAACAACACTGGAAAGAGGTAATTCCACACCGAGCTGACGTTCTTCTCGAAAATATCGACGTTTTCAAAAACTATTTAGTAGTTCAAGAGCGCAAACAAGGGTTGGCAAACATTAGAATAATTAACTGGAAAACCAAAGCGGAAAAAACGCTAACTTTTGGTGAAGAAACCTATACTGCCTATCTTGACTACACCCCAGACTTCAACAGCGACAAAGTCCGCTATACCTACTCCTCTTTAACAACGCCTAACTCAGTATATGAAGTGAACATGAACACGGGGGTGAAGGAGTTGCTAAAGCGACAAGAGATACTTGGAGGCAAATTCAAACCTGAAAACTATGAATCAAAAAGGCTGTGGGCCAAAGCTCCAGACGGAACCATGATCCCAATGAGCATTGTTTACCGCAAGGGTATAAAACTTGATGGCTCCAACCCAACTCTTATTTATGGTTATGGCTCTTATGGAATCACGATGGATCCTAACTTTAGCTCCTCCCGTCTTAGCCTTCTCGACCGTGGTTTTGTATATGCCATTGCTCATGTCCGCGGTGGGCAATATCTTGGCCGGCAGTGGTATGAAGATGGTAAACTTCTCCATAAAAAAAACACCTTCACCGACTTTATCTCCTGTTCAAAATACTTAATACAGCAAGGCTACACCAGCTCCGAAAAACTATTTGCCGAAGGAGGTAGTGCAGGAGGCTTACTCATGGGTGCCATTGCTAACATGGATCCCAACATATACAAAGGGATAATTGCCGAAGTTCCCTTTGTTGATGTAGTTACTTCTATGCTTGACGAAAGCATACCTTTAACAACCGTAGAGTTTGACGAGTGGGGTGACCCAAAAATAAAGAAATACTACGACTACATAAAGTCATATTCCCCTTACGACAATGTTGAAAGAAAGAATTATCCTAACATGCTTGTAACCAGCGGTTTTTATGATTCTCAAGTGCAGTATTTTGAGCCGGAGAAGTGGGTTGCAAAACTGCGCGATATGAAAACGGACAACAACCTCTTGCTTTTCAAAATTGACATGAATGCTGGACATGGTGGTGCATCGGGACGGTTCAAGTCGTTGCACGAAGTTGCCTTCAACTACGCATTCATGCTTCATCTTCTTGGGAAAGACGAATAAGCCGTTAGCACAAATAAAATAGGGAGGATGCCTTGTGGCTACCCTCCCGTTAATATTTTTACAAACGCTGAACCAGCCTTATTCGTCACAGAACTGGACCAGCATATTTCGGTATGCCGAGAATATTTTCGACTTTGAAACAAATCCCTGGTATTCACCCTTAGTAACAACCGGCAAGTTCCAAGCTCCTGTCTCCTCAAATTTCTTTAGTACCGACTCCATCGGTTCATCGAGGCTTACCCATTCGGGCGGAAGGGTCATAAACTCCTTCACCAGCATGGTATGGTAGAGTTCGGGATCAAACATGATATGGCGAATGTCATCGAGCAGCACAATACCAAGGAGCAGCTTATCGTCGTCCAGAACAGGGAAAAGGTTCCGTTTCGATTTAGAAACTATTTTTACCAGCGTACCCAAGGTATCGTTAGGGTTAACCGGTAAGAAATCGTTTTCTACCACTTTGTCTAATCGAAGCAAGGTGAGCACCGCCTTGTCCTTGTGGTGAGTAATAAGATCGCCTTTTTGAGCCAACCTCTTGGTATACAACGAATGAGGTTCGAAGTAAATAATGGTAATATAGGCAAGGGTAACAGTAATCGCCAGTGGAGCAATCATTTCGTAGCCACCCGTAATTTCAGCTATTAAAAACATGGATGTCAACGGTGCATGCATTACCCCCGACATCATACCGGCCATGCCCACCATTGCAAAGTTAACCACAGAAACGTGCACAAAGCCTGTAGCATTTATGATAGTTGCTACGACAAAACCAGCAACACCGCCCATGAATAGGGATGGTGCAAATATACCACCAACACCACCAGCACCATTTGTAAACGCCATAGCTATTACCTTTAGGAACAGCACTAGTGTTAAGAAAATGACGGTTATCCAAAAATTATCTCGGTAGGCATAGAAAAAAGTGTTTTCAAAAACGTTTGCCGCGTGACCATTAAAAAAGGCCTCCAGTGTATCATAACCCTCGCCATAAAGTGGAGGGAATAAAAAGATGAGCAGCCCCAACGCGGCTCCAGCAATTAGCAAACGTTTTACCCAGCTATCAATCTTAGAAAGGCTGCGTTCAATTTTTAACGTTGTTTCGGTGAAGTAATAGGCGACTAACCCACAAACCACTCCCAAAATAATGTATAATGGGATGTTGGACATATGAAAGGGTTCCAAAAGGTTCTCCTCAAAAGGAACCTGACTTCCAAGCAAAAAACTTGAAATGGTAGCAGCAGAAACCGCTGATATAAGTAAGGGTATAATAGATGCCATGGTAAGGTCGAGCATAAGCACCTCTAAGGTGAACACCAACCCTGCCAGCGGAGCTTTAAAAATCCCTGCAATTGCTCCAGCAGCACCACAACCTACAAGTAGCGTTATTTTTTTGTAATCGAGACCCAAATATTGTCCCACCTGCGAGCCCAAAGCTGCACCAGTAAGCACAATCGGTGCCTCAGAACCAACAGAACCTCCGAAGCCGATGGTTAGGGACGAGGCCACCATCGATGTGTAAGTATTGTGCCTTTTTAGGCGAGAGTCGCGGCGCGATATGGCATACAAAATACGCGTTATGCCATGAGAAATATTATCCTTAACAAAGTACTTTACAAAAAAAACGGTAAGCAAAATACCTACCATTGGGTAGGCTAGAAATAGCAAACTCCCATGATCGATAGGAATCCAACTGATAAGTAGGTGCTGTATGAGATGAATGAGGTTCTTGAGGATAACAGCAGCCAACCCGCTTAAGATACCTACAACAAAACTTAAAATAAGGATTAACCGCTTTGGCTCAGTCCGACGTAGCACAAAGAGCAATCGTAATAGCACACTTTTTACCCTTACCATATTAGGAACAGCACAGATTGCAGATTTAAAATTTTAAACAGCAAAGGTAGCATTATCAAACCAATTTGCGAATATGTTACCCGACATGCGCCCATGAAGCCTGAGGCCCCAACGCTATTATTTTAGTAAGTTTGCAAAAAACCTAACCATGGCAAACAAAATCTGTACCCTCTTCGATATTAAATATCCAATCATCCAAGGTGGAATGGTTTGGTGCAGCGGCTATAAGCTTGCCGCCACAGTGAGCCAAAGCGGAGGTCTTGGCCTCATAGGCGCTGGTTCCATGTATCCCGATACCCTGCGAGAACACCTTCAAAAGGCGAAACAAGCAACTCAAAATCCATTTGGTGTAAATATACCGCTCCTCTACCCTGAAGTGGAAAAGCTAATAGACATTGTCATAGAGGAGAAAGTTAAAATTGTTTTTACCTCAGCTGGAAATCCAAAAACGTGGACTTCAAAGCTAAAAGAGCATGGCATTACTGTAGTGCATGTGGTGTCGAGCGCCAAATTTGCACAGAAAGCCGAAGAAGCCGGCGTAGATGCCATTGTAGCTGAAGGTTTTGAAGCCGGAGGACACAATGGTAGGGAGGAGACCACCACTTTCACCCTCATTCCATCCGTGCGCAGAGCAACAAACCTACCGCTCATGGCAGCGGGTGGTATTGGTACCGGAGAAGGAATTCTGGCCGCCATGCTTCTGGGTGCTGATGGCGTTCAAATCGGGTCGGCATTTGCCGTTGCAAAGGAGTCCTCTGCTAATCCCGCATTCAAGCAAAAAGTAATTGACATTACCGAGGGAGAAACCATGCTTTGTCTCAAAAAGTTAGCACCTGTAAGGCTGATAAAAAATGCTTTCTTCGAGAGTGTAACTCAGGCCGAAGCGAATGGAGCCACGGCTGAGGAACTATCGCAGCTGCTTGGAAAGGGAAGGGCAAAAAAAGGTATCTTTGAGGGTGATATGGTGAACGGAGAATTGGAAATAGGGCAAATTTCTACGCTTCTTACCGACATACTACCTGCAGGTGAAATCTTTGGCAAGTTGCTTCACGATTACCAGGTAGCATTAAATGATTTGACCAACAGTAGCAAATACAACTTTACTCATTAGCGCATGATCGAATTCGAAAAAAAGATACTTTCCAACGGTTTAACTGTTATTGTACATACCGACAACTCGTCACCACTGGTTGCAGTGAACATTGTTTACAATGTTGGTTCAAAGGATGAGGCTCCGGACAAAACTGGGTTTGCCCACTTGTTCGAACACCTCATGTTTGGTGGCTCGGTTAACATTCCGTCCTACGACGAACCATTACAGCTGGTGGGTGGTGAAAACAATGCCTTTACCAACAACGACCTTACTAACTACTACATAACTCTTCCCAAGGAAAATATAGAAACTGCATTCTGGTTGGAGTCCGACCGTATGCTAAGCCTTGCCTTCTCCAAAAAGAGTTTAGAGGTACAGCGAAACGTCGTAATTGAAGAGTTCAACCAGCGCTACCTAAACCAACCCTATGGTGATGTTTGGCTATTGCTCCGCCCACTTGCTTACAAGGTCCATCCTTACCAGTGGGCAACCATTGGCAAATCAGTAGATCACATTAAAGATGCCTCACTCGAGGACGTGAAAAACTTTTTCTTTTTGCACTATGCACCTAACAATGCCATTCTTTCGGTGGCAGGAGATGTAAATACTGAAGAGATTTTTAGCCTTGCAGAAAAATGGTTTGGAAACATTGACCATCGCAGCGTTAAACCACGCAACCTACCCACTGAGCCAGAACAAGCGGAGGCTCGACACCTCACGGTTAACAGGGAGGTGCCCTACTCATCCATATACATGGCCTTTCCTATGTCGGGTAGAAAAAACAGAAATTACCAAGTTACAGATCTATTGTCCGATATTCTTTCGAATGGGAAGTCCTCAAGGCTGTTTGTTAACTGTGTTCAGAACAGACAACTTTTTTCAGAAGTCAATGCCTTTATCACCGGCGACATTGACCCGGGGTTGCTGATTGTTACCGGACGCTTAGCCGATGGAATTTCTATGGAGACGGCTGAACAAGCATTGTGGGAAGAACTTTTGGGAATGAGCACCAACCCACCATCAGAATACGAGCTGCAAAAGGTGAAGAACCGATTTGAGTCAAGCATCATGTTTTCGGAGGTAACCATTCTTTCCAAAGCAATGAACCTCGGTTTTTATGAACTACTTGGCGATGCAGATATTATCAACCACGAGGTAGAACTTTACCAAAACATTACCGTTGCCGACATCGTCCACGTTTCACAAAACCTCTTTAAAAAGGAGAAGTGCTCTATCCTCTATTACTTACCTGAAACAAACTCAAACAACCGCCATGCTCAATAGAATTATAGCCCCCATTTTCTCGCTACCTGAATCACTGGATGTAATTTCTAGCCATAACCATACGCTGAGCAATGGAATTCCTGTTCAAATGGTGGAAGGCGGCACGCAGGATGTGCTGCGAATTACCTTTCTGTTTAATGCTGGAACGCGCTACCAAACGAAATCTTTGGTGGCAGCCACAACCTTATCGATGCTCACAGAAGGAACAATAAGTCACACTGCCAACCAGCTAGCAGAATTGTTGGAATACCATGGAGCCTATACCGATCAAGGCATCGACCGCGACAAAGCAGGAATCTCGCTTTACTGTTTGGGAAAGTATGTGCCAAATCTCCTTCCTTTGCTGCAAGAGATCCTATTACACCCAACATTTCCTGCTAAACAGTTTGAAACTCTTACAAACAAGAGAATGCAGCAGCTAACCGTTGAGCGACAGAAGGTTGCCTATCTAGCAAGGGAACAGCACCAAGCAATGCTTTTTGGTGAAAAGCATCCCTATGGTTCATATGCTACGCCAGAAAACTATAGCACGCTTATGCTTGGTGATCTTGTCAAATTTCATAAAGAATACTATAAGCCCGAAGAGTGTCTTATTATTCTGGCGGGAAAGTCATGCCAACAGCAGATACCCCTACTCGAACAGTTTTTTGGCAATGTAGCATGGCCAAAAACCACACCCGGCATGCCCAAACGCTTCCCCATTCCCTCATCGGCATCGGAAAAGCAGCTCACGTTTACCAAGGATAACGCTGTGCAAACGGCCATCAGAATAGGCAAAATTTCCATTACCCAAAATCATCCCGACTACGTAAAACTGAGTATTTTAGTAACGGTTCTGGGTGGCTATTTTGGCTCACGATTAATGAAAAATATTAGGGAAGATAAAGGATACACTTACGGAATATACGCCTCACTTGTACCTTTTAAAGAAGCAGGAATAATTGTAATCAGCACTGAGGTAGGTAAACAGTATCAGCAAGATACCATCGACCAGGTGATGAAAGAAATTGAACGGTTGCGAACAGAAAAAATTTCTGACGAAGAGCTTGTCCTAGTTAAGAACTACATAGCGGGAGAGATGATTCGCAGCGTGGACGGCCCAATGGCACTGTCAGAAATTCTTGAAAGTTTGAGCATCTTTGACCAAGATTTTAGCTACCTTACAGAAGCTTATAAGGAGACGGCGACGGTCACTGCAGATGAGCTATTACTGCTTGCCCAACAGTATCTTGCGCCCAACGATTTGAAAATTTGCATTGTAGGATAGTATGCCATGGAAGCACACCAAGCACAAGCATGGGTTCGCCGGCTAAACAAAAAAGCAACGAACCAAATTAGGGTCACAGCAGTAGCCCTATTGTTGAGCGCCATTGCGCAATGCGCTTTTGCTCAAAAACCCGACCCTCCAGTCTTTAGGTATATTACCAACGACCTCACCTCTGGTCGCATTACCTTGGGGTGGAACCGAAGCCCTAGCCCTGATTCATTAATTTTCGGATATATTATCTACCATCTTGAAACAGACCAACTCGGCAACATGGCCTATATTGCCATCGACTCAGTTGCTAGCAATGTTTTTACCTATACCGATATAAACGTTGACGGCTCCTTGAAGTCGGAAACATACAAGATGGCGACCAAGGGAAAAACTGAACCAAGCAAACTCACCGATCTCCACACAACCATGTGGGGAATTACCCAGTATGACAGTTGCAAAGCCACTCTTAACATTAGATGGACTAGATACATTGGTTGGGGTAATCGCATCAAGCATTATTACGTTTATTCCAGCAATGGTGCTCAAAACTTCAATCCGAGTTCCCTTGTTAAAATAGCTACTGTAGCAGGCACCGATACCTCTTACGCATTGACAAATGCCACCGAAAATGAATGGTATCATTTCGCCATTTTGGCCGTTAAGGATGATGCCGATAGCATATCCTCCTGGTCGAACCACTTCTCCAAGTTCACACACATGCCCCTTCCTCCCGCAACACTTGCATTTGATTCTCTTGTTTCACTGGACACAAAGGTTAGGCTGCATTACAACATCGACAGTCAAACAGAGGTGACCAATTTTGAAATTTTCAGGAGCGATAATCTCGCAAACTTATTCAGCAACATTCATACCTTCTCCGACAAG
>DATKTT010000012.1:0-3924 GCA_035530955.1 Williamwhitmania sp.
TTTCCAACGATTGGTTACACGACTTACAGCTGCGGGTACAGCTCCCGATTCTAACGGGATTCCCTAACTCCTTTTCAGGAACCAATGCTTATGCAAAGAAACGCTTTTTCTGTGACTTGAAAAATGTTTTATTGAGCAGGACTCCATAAGTGCTACTTAAATTCTGGTGGTGGATCAGCACAAGATAGACACTGTTGCACTTGATGATAATTAAATGACACGTCACCAGCAGATGGGGTTTGAAGAGTAAATTGGGTAATATCAACTTTAAGCATCAAGTTTTCAACCCCGCTTATTTTAATCGGGGTTAATTGCAAAAGAAATTTCAAGATGACCCATAACGTCATCTCCAGAACAAAAGCAAATTTTCCCTGGCGAATACCATCCAGATTTCATTCAGAATCGCGTTCGAAACAATTGTTACTCGACAGATACTCAACCTAATCATATTGTTAATAATCTACCTGTTAACAATCTTGATTTAAAAGAAAATTAGAAATAACCATTTACTACTTTTAGTCATTCGGTGAAATTAATTCATAAATATTACCGAGAAACCTAACTAATATTTACCACTAATTAATGAAATCATGAAGAAAACTAGACCTATTCGAATTGCAATCTTAGCAATGATTGTTGCTGTTGGATTCACCTCGTGCTCGAAGGATAGTTCAACTCCCGATCGCCAAAAAACAACCATCTCCGGCCAGATTATAAACTCGCAAACGGGGCTAGGTTTGGCCAATGCAACTCTTAGCTTTTATGATGCCGCTTCAAAATCACCTGCACTTAACGGTGTCCAACAAACGGCAACATCAAGCAGTGCCGTATTTGTTATTCATACCGATGCGAATGGTTATTACACCTCAACCGAGGCCTATGTTGGCACCTTCACCTTGATAATAATTGCCGACAATTTTTACGCACAAACCATTAACAATTTTGTGATAGCGTTAGATCCATCGAAAAATGAATTTGATCCTATTACGGTTGTGCAAGAATTGGGCACCGGCGATGGTGTTTTGCGTATTGTGCTAACCTGGGGACTTTTACCCGACGACCTTGACTCTCACTTAACCGGACCCATTTCCGGTTCCTCGGATCGTTTCCACATGTATTACGGCGACAGTGATCCTATTAGTTCAAACGTTAATTTGGACGTGGATGATGTGACCTCCTACGGCCCAGAAACAACAACCATTTTAAGCTACACCAATGGTGTTTATCGCTATTCTGTACATAACTACTCCAATTCAGACATTACAGGAGCATTGGAGATTTACCAATCCCCAACAACGGTTAGAGTCTTTAATAATACTGGCCTTATAAAGACATATACTGCTCCCGTAACAACCTCAACTTCGGGTGATACCTGGGTAGTATTTGAGATTAACGTTGCAAACGGAACTCCTACAATTGTTGACAAGAATACTTACACCTATGTTGGGAGTGACGACGTTGCCAAAAAGAAGTAGCTAACCCTCCTAATATTTAAGAAGAAAAATTGCCAACTTAATTATTGAGCTGCTCCATAAAGGGGCAGCTTTTTTTATTATAGTCAAGGTAAGCATTTGATTAATTTGCAGTCCAATAACAACAGCGCCGACCATTGCTGATCGGCGCTGCGCGACTTATTACACTCTATGAAACTTTATTACATAAACTTGCCAATAATCTCCTTGACCTTGGCAACCTTCTCATCCAACATTGCTGTAGTGCGTGCCTCGGCTAAAAACCGTAGGTATGGTTCGGTGTTGGAAGGACGAATATTAAACCACCAGTCGGGAAACTCCACACGGTATCCGTCGAAGTCGAAAAAGGCGGTTGGCTTTTCGGTTGCATCAAAGTACTCCTTAACTGCGTCCATGGCCTCCTGCTTCCTGTCCAGTTTGAAGTTTATCTCACCGGAGTTGGCGTAAGCCTCAATGGCTGCGATGGCCTGCGAAAGTGACTTACCCTCACGCTTCATCTTACTTACCACGTTAAGAACCAAAAGACTGGCAAGCAATCCGGAGTCGGAAAAGAAGAACTCCCTGAAGTAGTAATGTCCAGCCAACTCACCACCATAAACGCCGTTAAGTTCACGCAATTTTGGTGCAGCAAATGCACGCCCAACACGCCACATGTGCACCTTCGCGCCAAAGCGTGCTAGGTATTCTGGAACAGCCTTGGAGGTTCTAATATCGATAAGCACATCACCCTTAAGGCCTCTCTCCTCAAAGAAGTAGTGGCCCAACAGAGCAATAATTAAATCGGGGGATATAAACCTGCCGTTCTCATCCACAAACATTACACGGTCGGCATCACCATCGAAAATAATGCCAATATCGGCCTTCTCCTTCTTCACAAGCGCCTTTAAATCGGCCACGTTCTCCTGAACAAGAGGGTTTGCCTCATGGTTTGGGAAAGTGCCATCGAGTTCATCATAGATATAAACAGGGGCGTCGCCCAGCAGGTCTTTTATTAGGAATGCAGCCATGCCGTTGGAGCAGTCAACGGCCATCTTAAGGTTGGAATAATCTTCCAAGTATTTCTTTAGGAAGGTGAGGTATTCCTCTCTAACGTCCATCTCGATAATTTGGCCTTTTTTCTGGCTAACCTTAACCTCACCATTCTTCACCAACTTTTCAAGTTCGCCAAGTCCAGCATCATAGCCAACGGGAAGAGCATTTTCGCGCGATACCTTTAACCCATTGTATTCCCTTGGGTTGTGCGATGCTGTAATCTGAACCGATGCCTTAAAACCATAGCGAGCGGTGGAGTAGTATACCATTGGCGTAGTGGATATGCCAATAGTATGGACGTCAGCGCCAGCATCGGTAATACCCTTGGTAAGGTATTCGTAGATCTCTGGAGAAGAAACCCGCACGTCGCGGCCAACCAAAACTTTATTCACACCCAGTAGGCCAGGCAGAAAAAAGCCCATTTTGTAAACATCATCCTTGTTAAAATCCTGGTTATAAATGCCACGGATATCATACGCATGAAATGCTCCCATACTCGTTAAGTTTTTTTTAAAAGGGGGATAAAGATAGTGCTATTTGAAAAAATACTAGCAACAATGCGGCAAATATTTAAACACAGCTAGTAGCCACCTCAATGCAAGGCAGTTAAACACTAAAAAGGCGGTCTGAAAACCTTCAAACCGCCTCAATATATTCTAATAAAGAACTATTTCTGCATCTTCTTAATCCAGCTAAAAGCACTGCTAAAAGCAATGGTCCAAGGTGTTACCTCGTCGCTTTTCCGTTCAGCAGGGTAGTATGGCCACTGCCATGGATAAACTGAACGCTCCAAATGGGGCATCATGGCTAGGTGTCTACCATCGGGTGAACAAATTGCTGCAGCACCCGCTGGTGAGCCATTGGGATTGGCCGGATAGCAGCAGCCGGAGTAGGTGATTGGTATTTCGTAATCACCTAATTCATAAGGAAAGCTGAATTTGCCTTCTCCATGGGCAACCCAAATGCCAAGCCTCGAGCCTACCAGCTCCTTAAGCATAATGGAGTTGGATTCAGAAATATCAACATTAACAAAGCCCGACTCAAACTTATGAGAATCATTATGAAGCATTTTTGGTTTAACCGCGTGCTCTGGGTAAATGAGCCCCAGTTCCACCATGAGCTGGCAGCCATTGCACACGCCAAGGCTGAGCGTATCCGGACGAGTAAAAAAACCATCAAGAGCCTGCTTAGCTTTCGGGTTGTAGAGAAAAGCTCCTGCCCAACCCTTTGCGGAACCAAGCACGTCGGAGTTAGAAAATCCACCAACAAAAACAATCATATTGACCTCGTCGAGGGTTTCACGCCCGCTGATGAGGTCGGTCATGTGCACATCCTTCACATCGAAACCTGCCATATAGAGGCTCCAAGCCATCTCCCTGTCGCCGTTTACACCCTTCTCCCTAATAATGGCCGCCTTAAC
>DATKTT010000013.1:0-3261 GCA_035530955.1 Williamwhitmania sp.
TTTTGCAAACAAATAAAATTCCGAAATGAAAGGTGAGGTAATTGGCTTGGGCAATGCGTTAGTTGACCTGCTAACAAGTATTGAGAGTGACGATCTATTAGTGCAGCTCGGAATGCCAAAAGGTAGCATGCAGCTGGTTGATGAGGTAAATATGCAGCGCGTGCTGGATGCCACCAAAAACCTCAAGCGCGATCGGGCAAGTGGAGGATCTGCAGCCAACACCATTAGCGGCATGGCCATGCTTGGCGTTAAAACCGGCTACATAGGCAAGGTGGGGCGGGACGAAACTGGTGAATTTTTCCGCAGAGATATGGAAAAGGCAGGTATTACACCTGTTTTACTCGAAGGTAAAGCTCCCTCGGGCGTTGCCATTGGACTTATTAGCTACGATTCGGAGCGAACATTTGCAACCTACCTTGGCGCTGCCATCGAACTTATCCCCGAAGACCTCACAGCTTCCATGTTTCATGGTTACGAATATTTCCACATAGAAGGCTATTTGGTTCAAAACCAACAGCTCGTTCGCCGCGCCATGGAGTTGGCAAAGCAGGAGGGGTTAAAAATCACGCTCGACTTAGCCAGCTACAACGTGGTGGAAAGTAACCTAGAGTTTTTGAAAGAGGTTGTAGAAAAATATGTCAACATTGTATTTGCCAACGAGGAGGAGGCACGATCGTTCACCGGAATGGAGCCACCCGAGGCAGTAGTAGAAATTTCCAAAATTTGTGACATTGCTGTAGTTAAGGTTGGCATGAACGGATCCTACATCAGAACCGACAACGTAACCCATAAGGTTGAAGCCGTGCGCGCCAACAGCATCGATTCAACAGGTGCTGGTGACCTCTACGCTGCAGGATTCCTATACGGACTGCTACAGGGCTACCCAATGGACATTTGCGGAACCCTTGGCTCCGTTTTGGCTGCTAACGTTATTGAAGTTATGGGGCCCAAAATGAACGATGAGCGATGGGCCCAAATAAACCAGATTGTTAGAAAAACAGTGATAAAGAAATAGCCAACAATTCTTTAAAGCTCAACTCTGGAGTTCTTTTAGTCCACAATGTTTTGCGGAGTACCTCGCAACCACGACCATACATTCTCCATTACAATGGCGGCTCGAATATGAATGGCCTCCTCGGTTGCAAAACCAATGTGAGGAAGCAGCAGGGTGTTTGGAGCACTCAACAGTGGATGATTCTTCTCAAGTGGAGGCTCCTTGTCGTACACATCAATGGCAGCTCCTGCAATAGTCCCATCCCTTAGCGCTTCGGCCAAGGCAGGAATATCGACCACACCCCCTCGTGCAGTATTTATTAGTATGGAAGATGGCTTCATCAACCTCAACCTCTCATGATTTATCAAGCCAGTTGTACCGTTCGATAACGGAAGATGCAGCGATACCACATCGCTTTCGGCAAGCAGCGCCTCGAGCGAAACTTGGTCGACGCCAGCCATCACCTTGTGGCTTCGGTTATAGAACAATACTCTACATCCAAAGGCTAATGCAAGTTCAGCCACACGCTGTCCAATGGCACCAAAACCCACAACGCCAAAAGTTTTTCCCGACAGCTCGCGACCAAGAAATCCCTTTCGGTCGAATCCCTTCAGTAAGTTCTGTTCCATCTCTCCCATTTTTCTAAAAAGGGCAATGGCGCTGCTAATGGTTAGCTCTGCAACTGCATTGGTGGAGTATCCAGCAGCATTACAAACGGTAATCCCCAACTCTTTGCAAACCACCTTGTCGATATGGTCGGTACCAGTAAAGGCCACGTTGATCAACTTCAAATTGGGGCATTTACGGATGACCTCTCCTTGCACAGTAAGGTTGCTAACAACCACAACATGAGAGTTCTTAATGCGGCTGAGCAATTCACTGCCATTGGATGGCCGGGTAGCATGAACCTCGAGAGAGTGTCCCTGCTTTGCCAGCTGAGATTCAAACACCGAGGCTTCCTGTGCTGTAAGGCCAATGGGTTCAGCTATGGTAACAATCATATGGTTGAATTTTGAAGGCATAAAGGTAGATGAAAATGCACCGTTTGAAAAAAGTGTATTGTAACCGCCTTTATATATCTGTTGCAACAACATCCTCACCCCATCGAAAGGAAGAAGATTTAAGAAAGCAATACAGCAAATTTTTTAACGCCAGAGGATTAGTTATCTGAATACAAATACCTCTTAATACTGCGCTTGGGTGTTTTTTCAAACTCCTCTTGGTGAATGCTAAACTTGGCCAACTTCATAAACGATGGCAACTGGTGATTCACCTCGTGCAGGTTATGCTTCATAAGAGAATCAATCTCTTCACGGCCAATGTTATTTGATTCCAGGGTTTCAAAATCGGGATAGATGAGCGCGTGGAGCTGTCCATTGTTCATTACTACAAGCGACTCCATTACGCCAAACTTGTTGTCGAGCACGCTCTCAATCTCCTCTGGGTAAATATTCTGACCCGATGCTCCAAGGATCATATTCTTGCTCCGTCCCTTCAGATAGATATTACCCTCCTTATCGAGAACGCCGAGGTCGCCGGTATGAAGCCAGCCGTCTTCGTCGATTACAGCAAGGGTAGCCTCCTCGTTCTTATAGTAGCCCAACATCACATTTTCACCCTTCACCAGCACCTCACCAACTATGGAGAATGGATCCTCCGAATCAATTTTAACCTGTAGCGTATCCACCGGCAATCCTGTAGAAAACGGTTTCGTTGTTTGCCACGAGGAGTAACTTATTAGTGGGCCACATTCTGTCATTCCATAGCCCACTGTGCAGGGAAACTTAATTTTACGGAAAAAAGCCTCTGCCTCTGCGTTAAAGGCGGCTCCGCCAACAACAATCTCGTGAAAATTACCACCAAATGTTTCAGTGAGCTTGCGGTTAATCTTTTTAAAGACAACCTGGTTCAATAAGGGTATCCTAATTAACCAGCTCATCGGAAACTTGGATATCACTGGTATTATCTGCCTCTTATAAATTTTTTCAACCACCAGAGGTACCGACAAGATAAGCCGAGGGCGAACCTCCTTAAATGCCTGCACCACCACCTGCGGCGACGGCACCTTAGTAAGAAACGTTATGTGGCAACCTAGGGTAAAGGGGAATAAGAACTCAAAGGCACAACCATAGGCATGAGCCAGCGGAAGGAACGAAACAATGTTATCGCCCGACTTAAGTGGCATATTTGCCCTAGCATAGCGTATGTTGGCGGAAAGGCTGTTGAGGGCAAGCATAACGCCCTTCGAAAAGCCTGTGGTTCCCGAA
>DATKTT010000014.1:0-10167 GCA_035530955.1 Williamwhitmania sp.
TGAAGATATCCAGCCTTTGTAGTTGCTTTGTGGTGCCACATGCATTAGATAACGGTAGTGAATTGCCGTGTCGACGAAGCTAACTAAGCTATCCTCCTTGCCTACATACCAGTTGTTAATGCCATTTTTGTCGTCGGTAAAGGCAAAACGGTTGTTGGAAAGTTCAACAGGTGAACGCTTAACAGACGAAGAAAAATCGTCGAGTCGAGTTGCCACGGCAGGCAGTGTGGTAATGGGATAATCGATGGTAAACAGGTTCTGAGCGCGCAATGGCTTGTAGTGTTTGTAATCGGTAGCCTGAAGGGTATCACTAGGACGATTTGAAGTGAAAAGGATTGCCCTGCCACGATGGATAAATCGAGGGTAAAGGTCGGCATAGGGATCGTTGGTAATTTGCTCCACCACCCCGCTTGCCATATTAAAAATGAACATGTCGTTCTGCCCATGAGTTACTGCCGAGAGCACCAACTTGGAGCCATCGGGCGAAAACGAGTAGGAAAGCACTTTTCTGAAGTTGGGCAGCATACGCTTTGTTAACTCTCTAGTATCCGTATTATAAAAGTAGAGGTAAATCCAACCCTCCTCCTCAACCGTAAAGGTGAGTATGGTGGAGTTGGGATGCCAAGCTAAAACAGGGTTGGTATAGTCGGGAATCTGCTCGAGCTTGTATCCTAACGAAAAAATTCTTTTAGTTTTCTTGCGCTGAATATCGTATAGCCAAACGCGCTGCTGGCTCATTTCGTTGGTTACATAAGCCAAATACTTTCCATTGGCGCTCAGTTTTACCTGCATGTAGGTTCTTCCAACCTTGGGATGCTTTACCACGGCAGTGCCAGTTGGTTCAACCCTTGTACTATCGTCGCTAAAGCGATTGCAGTAAAAGGCCTCCCAATCTTTTACCAATGCCTTAATTTTAGTTCCCAGCACTTGGTAGAATGCAGAATTAAAATCACGATTCACCCTGGTGAGGTATAGGATATCGGAGATGGTTCCCCTGCCATAGGTTCGAGCCACAAAGAACCAAAACGATTGACCAGCCAAGGCGGCATCTTCACCTGTAAGGGATATCAGCCGATGGTAGCGTCCCGTAAGAAAGCCATTTTTGAACCTTGCATCGGTTTCGGCACTCCACTCCTGAGCCGTATACTTCTCCAGCCCTTTTTGAAACCATTCGGGGAGATCGACACTAGTATCACCAGTGAGTTTATCGCGCAGAGTGGAACCAGTTAAAAGATTTTGAATGACCACTGTTGCAACCACCTCTGACACCTGCTTCTCCAAGTCTTCGAGGCTGCCATCGAAATAGATCGAAACTTTGTTGTCGATTATGGTAGTAGTTCCACCAATGTTATACTCGTCGGAGAAGCCCACGAGACCAATATTGCTCTGCCGAAAATCGGAGAGTCGACTGTAGACAATAAAAATAAGTCGGCTATCGATGGGATTGTAGAATAGTTCCTCTGCATCGCTAAGTTTTTTTTCAGCAATACTAGCCACATATTGAGCTACTTCCTGTCCTTCCTGGTAGTAGTAAACATCAAAACGGTCGTAACGAAGGTAGGTCCACTGAAAAGTATTAAACTGGAGTCTACTTTTGCCAAAACTCATCTGCAGTCCGTTGTAGAATTGCCCTTCAACATTGCTGCTTGCGGCCATTACCACTAGCAGCAACACAATCATCCTCAAGGGTAAAGCCATATTGAATACCCTAGCAATTGCTGCACGAATGCACAACCGAAAGCCGTAGTGACGACGTATTTTAGGTGAATTAGATACGGGTTCGTAAAGGAAGCTCATGCACATTCATGGGGTTATCAATAGCTACAGGCCTCTGCAGCTGTAAAGTTATAAAGAGTTTTCAAAAGAACACACCTCCTGGCGGTATTCTGGGGTCCATTCGCTTGAAAGGCAATCACTGCAACCGACATTCATACGGCATCAAAGTTAAAATTTCTTAATAATTGAAGATTGTTACATTATTTCGACCATAAAATTCAAAAAAGCATAACTTTGAAACAAAAAATTTCAAAAGTCATGAAGAACAACATTCTTAAGCACTTGTCCCTACTCGGTTTGATGCTAACAGCAACAACCATGTTTGCCCAGATTCCTAACTCAAACATGAACTTTGAAAGCACTGTTCACGATTTTGGACAAATCAAAGAAAATGGTGGCCCAGCCATTTACACCTTCGAATTTGTGAATAAGGCTAACACCCCAATCATTATCAACAATGTAACCGCTTCCTGTGGTTGCACCACTCCCGAGTGGACCAAGGCTCCGGTAGCTCCTGGACAAAAAGGAACCATAAAGGTAACCTACGATCCCAAGAACAGACCAGGTCCATTTGAGAAGACCATTACAATTAACTACAATCAATCGCCAAACGTTGCAGTGTTGCGCATTAAAGGTGCAGTGCAGGAGCACGAAAAAACACTTGCCGACCTCTACCCTCGTCAGCTAGGTGATTTGCGTCTTCAATCATCCTACAAAGCTTTTATTCGACTCATCAACACAGAGGTTAAGACTGATTCCTTGCCAATGGTTAATGCTGGCACCAATCCACTTACCGTTACTTTCGGCTTTATACCAGCTCACCTTACCATCAAAGCCGTTCCCGAAACTTTGAAGCCAGGTGAAAAGGGTAACATTATAATCACCTACGATGCAGCAAAGAAAAACGACTGGGGTTTTGTAACCGACAATTTTGAAGTGCTACTCAACGGCGAAAAGGTACCGAATAATCTGCTCACGGTGAGTGCAAACATCATGGAAGATTTCTCGAAACTTACACCAGAACAGTTGGCAAACGCACCAGCCATCCACTTCGACGAGTTGGTTTTTGACTTTGGTAGCGTAGTTGCAGGAACTCCTGTTGAACACGTATACAAATTCACCAATACTGGAAAGTCGGACCTCGTAATCAGAAAAGTTAAGGCTTCGTGTGGTTGCACCTCGGTTGCGCCCGATATTAGCGTAATTAAACCGGGCCAAAGTTCAACTATCAAGGCTACTTTCCGTTCCGATCATTACTCAGGACATCAAACTAAAACCATAACGGTTACTAGCAACGATCCAAAAAACTCCAATGTTATATTACGTCTCACTGGTGATGTAATGCCAAAACAGGAGTAGTCTACAATTTTTCCGTCCATATATTTTAAAAAGCGGAAGCATCGCATGGTGCTTCCGCTTTTTTATACAACAAATCAACTACCTATCAACCAAATTATTGACCCCACTTTGACATATGGCAATTGCAAAGTTCTGTTCCCCTTCTATTTTGTCCGCCTAACAAGCCAATCCTGTCATCATAAAATTCTTACATTTGTAGAATAATCATCAGGAATTGTGAAAAACGTGGATCAAAGAAGTGCATTGAGTGTGAATAGTGGAATTGACCAGCCTCCACAAGTTAACCCCAATGCAGCCAGCCAAATACGAAGAGTTAAGAAGAAAAAATTCACAGTTGACGAATATGTTGAAGGAATAGTCGCTGGAAATCGCACAATCCTTAGCCAGGCTATTACCCTCGTTGAAAGCGCACTACCCGAGCATCATTCCATTGCACAGCAGGTTATTGAGCGATGCCTCCCCCACTCCGGAAATTCCATTCGCATAGGTATTACTGGAGTTCCAGGGGTAGGAAAAAGCACCTTTATTGAATCGCTCGGAGTACAAATCACAGCTCATGGTCATAAGTTGGCCGTGCTTGCCATCGATCCCTCAAGCGAGCGATCGAAAGGGAGTATTTTGGGTGACAAAACGCGCATGGAGGAACTCTCCAGCAATGCAAATGCCTTTATCCGCCCGTCGCCTTCCGCGGGGTCGTTGGGTGGTGTTGCACGAAAAACTAGGGAATCGGTAGTGCTCTGTGAGGCAGCCGGTTTCGACGTTGTGTTTATTGAAACCGTTGGTGTGGGGCAATCTGAAACAGCGGTACACTCCATGGTTGATTGCTTTTTGCTGCTTATGCTGGCTGGTGCTGGCGACGAGCTGCAGGGAATTAAAAGAGGAATTATGGAGATGGCCGACATTTTGGCCATTACCAAAGCCGATGGAGCAAATATACAAAAAGCACAGATAGCCAGAGCAGAGTATAACGGGGCTCTTCACCTCTACCCTCCTGCTGAATCGGGTTGGGATCCGCATGTGCTCACCTGCAGCGTCTTTGATAAAAAGAGTATCCTTGAGCTGTGGAACACCATTCTCGAATACCTGGCGCTGACGAAAAAAAATAGTTACTTTGCCGATAAGCGTCAACAGCAGGCAAAATATTGGATGTTTGAATCGGTAAATGAGACGCTCAAGGAGAGTTTCTACTGCAATCCATCGCTTCAGGTGCTGATAAGCAAGCTAGAGCAGGAGGTGCTCAACAACCAAATAACCTCCTTTGCTGCTGCAAAAGTTTTACTTGATCACTACTTTAAACAACTAAAAGGTAGGTAAATGTGTTACTTACCAAGTATATAACAACCAAAATTGAAAAAAAATGAAAAAACTACTACTGGGATTACTCCCAATTTTAGCACTAGTAGCCTGCACTAAAACGCCAAGCTACGATATCAAGGTAAAAATTGAAGGGCAGTCGACTGCAAAAATGGCCTACCTTCAAAAAATCGACAATCAAGATTTCGTTACCGTTGACAGCGCACAAGTTAAAGGTGATAAGGTGGAATTTAAGGGAAAAGTGGAGCTTCCCGACCTTTACTTCATCCGTATTGGACAGAACCAACCAATTCAACTATTTGTTGAAAATGCGGACATCAATGTAAAAGTTAACCTTGACTCTGTTGAAAAGGCAGAGGTTAAAGGATCGGCAACCAACGATTTGTTTGTGAAGTTGAATAATGACATGCTCCCATTCCGTGCACAGATGCAGCAACTCTATAAAAAGGCAGACTCACTAAAATCGGCCAACGCTATAACCCCAGCTGTTGAAAAAGAGCTAGATGTGGAATACGACTCCATCCAAAATGGTCAGCAGAAATTTCTAACCAACTTTGTTTCTAACAATAAAAGTAGCGTTGTTTCTGCCTTTGTTACCTATCGTATTCTTTCACATACGCTAGAATTTTCTGAGTTGGAAAAGGTTACCGCAAGTCTCGATTCAACCTTGGCAAAATCACCCTACATAATTCTACTCAAGGAAAAGATTGACATGCTCCGCAAAACGGCAGTTGGCCAACCATACCTTGACTTTACGCTACCCGATCCCAACGGTAAGGATATTTCCCTTTCATCGTTGGTTGATGGAAAAACTGTAGTTATGATTGATTTCTGGGCATCGTGGTGCAACCCTTGCCGCCAGGAGAACCCCAACGTTGTTGCCATGTACAAACAACTCAAGGGAAAAGGATTCCAGATAATTGGCGTATCGCTCGACAAGGATAAAGCCAGCTGGGTTAAGGCCATTAAGGACGATGGCATTACTTATCCTCAGGTATCCGATCTCAAGTTTTGGGATAGTGCAGTAGCGAAACTCTACTCGGTTAGCTCCATTCCTCACACCGTTCTCATTGGTAAGGATGGTAAGATTGCTGCTACCGACCTTCGTGGTGACGAGTTAAAGGCAAAAGTTTTGGAACTTCTGAAATAGAGGTTTTCTTAATAGGTCTTAATAGGTTCAAAAATAAAAGCTATCCCGTTGGGGATAGCTTTTATTTTTGATATTATTTATGCAATGCCTTGTTTACTACTACTTCACAAATCGAATATAGGCCTGATTGTAGCCCTTAGCATTTAAATCCTTTAGAGCAATTGCCGCTTGTTGAAAGGAGGAGTAGTTACCAAAAGTATAGCGGTAAAAACCATCCAGCCCTTTATTTACCTCTACCGATTCTAAATTTTTAAAATAGCTAGTTTCTACTGGCACTTTAAGAGCCATTAGCTGAACGGTATAGGCTACTTCAAATCGATCGACACGGACAAATGCCCTATCGTAACCCTGCGATTGCAACTGTTTAAGCGTTTCATTGGCCTGTGCAAGCGATGTTGTGGTCCCAACACTATAGCGGTAAAAACCATCCGGCGAGGTGGTAATTTCAACACCTTCCACACCCTTAAAATATTCAATTCCGATAAGCCGTTTGAGCGCCATCAGCTGAACCGAGTAGGTGGTTTGCATTCCAGTAGGTTTCTCTGCAGTGGTTACTTCAGCAGGCGCAGTAACAGCCTCTATTTTCGCTGTCTTAACTTTTGGAATTTCAGCTGGAGTTACCGGTTTCTCCTCAGCTTCAGGTTTTGCCACTTCCGCCACAGCCACTGCTGCCGCACTCTCTACCGCTAGAGGAGTAGTGGGTTTGTTAGAAACTGAATCAACTACTACCGGAACGGACGTTGCAGCCACCTGCTGGGGTAACGGCGTTAGCATTGCCGTTAGGTCAACGCTTCGTTTAGCAAAGTTTTCTGGGATATCTACCTGTTGGGTGTTTGGTTCAAAGTGGCTATTCACTAGCGATACCACGTAATTCCCAGCACCGAGGCTATTGGAAAAGGTACCCGTAGCCACATCTACACTTGGACGAGCAATAGTATCGTGGGTAGAAGCATCAATAATAAACACAGAAGTTTTTTCCTCAAGCTTCCCAGGAGCAACAGCCAACACTTTTCCGTTCAAGGTAAACATCCGGCTGATGGTAACTTTATATATGTCCTTCTTGCCAAACCCATTGGAGTTTGCCAATGAAACAAAACCTGACTTGCCGTTGCTCAGCGGAAAGAAAAAGCGGTCGTCGCCGGGTGTATTGACCGGATAGCCCATATTCACAACGGAAGGAGTTCCCTCCAAGTTTACAAAGAACACATCATAACCTCCCATACCGTCGTGCCCCTCGGAACTAAAGAAGAGATACTTTTCATCAGGGGATAAAAATGGCGTATCCTCGTTAAATGGGGTATTTATTTCAGGTCCTAGGTTTACTGGCTCAGTCCATTTACCTTTTTCACCAAGGGTGGTTTTGTAGATATCTAACCCTCCAATTCCGCCCTTCCTGTTGCTCGCAAAATAAAGGGTTCTGCCGTCTTTAGAAATAGTGGCATGCGTTTCATTCCATTTGCTGTTTACTGGCTTTGGCAACTTTACGGCCTGCTCCCATTTTTTACCCGTAAGGCTACTGACGTAAATATCCGAATTCTCAGGATCAACGCTTGTTAGGTAAAGGTCTGTTCCACTATACGAAAGACTCGACGTCTTTAGAAAGTCTCCACCCAACTGCCGTGTGATTTTTTGTGGAGTAGAAAGGCTATCACCTATGTATTTAGCCACATAAACGTCGAATCCCATCCTAGTTTGTGTGGTATAAGCCAGCGTTTTTCCATCGCCAGAGAGCACTGCGTTGAAGTTTGAAAACTCGTTATTCACCTTTCCACCCAGGTTGACCGCTTTTACCATCTCTGGATTTTGCTCAAAGCTAGGTGCATTCTTGCATGCTGCAATATTGTTGTCAACCAGCTTTTGCATTTTGTCATCTGGCTTAAGCATCTCTTTGTACTTAGAGTACGCATCAATGGCATCGTTAAACTGTCCCGCAATTTGATATGCCCTTGCCAACAAGAAATAGGTTTCAGGGGGTGCGTCGGTCTCCTTGATGGAGGTTTCGCTATATTTTGCTGATACGTGCTCTGCGGCCTCCTTTAGAAACGGGAGAGCCTCCAACTGTTTGTCATCAGTTTGAAGGTAGCAGTAGCCAATTCTGCTCTTTATGCTGGCGCTTTGGGGAACCTCCCGTAAAATTTTTTTGTAAGCTTCAACGGCCTTGTCATACTGCATTGTAGCAACCAGATATTCCGCATCACGCTCGTCCATAACTATTTTGTTCCAGTTCTGGCCTATGGCTACCGGACTTATTGCAAGGAATATGAGAATTTTTATCAGCCTATTCATTCCGACCACAATGTATGTTTAACTCACTGTTTCTACGGTAAATGTATGACGAAGATATGGTTTACACCTATTTTATATGATAAATCACTAAAAAAATTACACTACAGCACAGTATTTGAAGGTAAAACCTCATTTTCAGAACCAAATAGTATTAACATTTGACACAACATATGTTTCAAACAAATTCAAGCTAAAGAGTGACATTTACTGCGATGGTCTTGACATTACAACTAAAATCAATTATCTTTTGCCATGTTTACTAAATAACTTGACCACCAATAAACTAACAGAATAAACTTCATGAATTCTGCCTTATCTAAAAAAAACAGAATAACACTGGCTCTTATAGCTGTTACAATTGCGGCTATATTAACTTTTGGAGGATTTATTTTTTATAACTATCAGGAACAAAGTATCCGCAGGGTAAAATACAACGAACTTAATGCAATTGCTGAACTAAAAACGCAACAAATTGATAGATGGAGGAAGGATAGACTTGGTGATGCCAATATTGCCGCTCAGAGTCCTTTTTTTCAAAAGGCTGTTGACGACTATATTTTTAATAACAGCAATACCGCTCTCCGAAATGACATTCTCAAACGAATGAATTTACTAAAAGTTCAGTACGGTTACGAGAATGTTATGATTTTTTCCGCAAAAGGAGAAAAAATACTTGATGTAAATTCCAGCATCAAAGAATGTGAACCAGACAAGCGGATACTTACCGTAACCTCAGCATCGTTTTCCGATTTCTTTTACTGCGGTATTACTAACCACATTTATTTGGATGTTGCTGCACCAATTTCCATCCAAAGCATTACAGCAAAGGCCTATCTTGTCCTACGCATCGATCCGGAACATTACCTATATCCTCTCATTCAGACCTGGCCGCTGCCAAGCAAATCTGGGGAAACGCTTCTCCTCCGAAAAGACAGCACAAAAATCACCTTTTTAAACGAGCTACGCTTTTCAAAAAATGCTGCACTGAACTTGCACATTGACCTTTCGCACACCGAAGTTCCTGGAGTAAAAGCAGCACTTGGCGGAACGGGCATATATGAGGGCTACGACTACCGTAAAGTAATGGTTGTATCCGATATTCGGCATATCCCCGATTCACACTGGTTTATGGTTGCTAAAATTGATAAAAGTGAAATTTTTTCGGAACTCTACTATAGAGCCATTGGAATTGTTGCCATTATACTGATATCTACCATTCTCATCACAATTGTACTTGCTCTATACTTCAAAAATCGTCAAACAAGTATCTACAAAAAGCTGTTCCTTGCCGAAAAAGAACTCCGTAGTGTAGAGGAGGAATTTCGCACCATACTTTACAGTATTGCCGACGCAGTAATCACCACTGCAATAGATGGCAAAGTAAAAATGATGAACCACATGGCCGAAAAGTTAACAGGCTGGATGGAGTCAGAGGCAAGCAGCAAAAAGTTAGAAGAAATATTTCACTTGGTAACTGAGGGCATCAATGACCCAGTAGAATACTCACTAAAAAAAGTGCGGTGCGATAAAAATTCAGTTATACAGGATTATCGTGTAATGCTCGTTGCTCGCAACGGCAAAAAGGTGCCTATTACTACAAGCATGGCCTCTATCACTACCTCTAGCAATAAGGCAAATGGAGTAGTTATTGTATTCCACGATCAAACAGCCGAAAGAGAAGCCGCTCAGAAGCTGGAGGAAAACGAGGAGCTATTCAGAAACGTATTTGAATACTCCTTGATTGGAAAATCAATTACCGACTTACATGGAAAAATAAACGTAAATAGAGCCTTTTGCCAAATGCTCGGTTACACCAAAGAAGAGCTCTCCAGCAAACCTTGGCGTTCGATTACCCATCCAGATGACATAGAAAGGGATCAACATAAAGTCGATGCTATTAGTGCCGGGGCTAAACCATTTGACAAGTGGGAAAAACGCTACATCCATAAAAATGGCACCGTTGTATACTGCGAAATCATGACCACCCTTCTTCGCGATGCCGCAGGAAATATGCTCTACTTTATCAGTGCCATCAACGATATTACTGAGCGAAAAAAGATGGAGCAGGCCTTAAGGGATAGTGAGGCCATACTCAGAGAAACTGGGCGGATTGCCCAGGTTGGCGGTTGGGAATTTGATGTTGCTACCCTCAAAGGAACGTGGACAGAAGAGGTTGCCCTAATTCACGACCTAGATCCAAAAGATGAAACTAACGTAGAAGTTGGACTCAGCTTTTACTCTTCTACCAATCGTGCTAAGATAGAACAGGCTATAGCCAACGC
>DATKTT010000015.1:0-9799 GCA_035530955.1 Williamwhitmania sp.
AGATTGTGATTCAAGGTCTGAAGTAGAAAAGCGACAAAAGATATTAGTTGATTGTAAATTTTTAAAAAAAACAATTTTTGCTCCTTTCAATAAACGGATCTATACACTTTATGTTTTTAATGCTGTTGAGTATAAAGAATACTATTTTGTTGAATTAATGCTTAGGAATAAATTAACTGATACTTGGAAAATTTGTGTCCGGTTCGATAAAGTGACCTTAGCGCCAATATCGCATTGTATATCTTTTACTGTTTATTGAAGGTTTAAAACATCTTATGAAGGTCTTATTTCAGGTTGCCCGTTCAAATAACGTACGTTCAGGCTGAATTGGACATTAGGTTATCCCAAAGTTACACCCATTTGCCATCTAGGAATTGGGTTTTTGCTATATTTACGCTAGCAGCAGGCTGGTGGGGAGGGTGAGAACTTACGGGCCAACTGGATAGTTTAAGTTCATCTGTGACACCTCCAATAGCAGCACTAATAATACCAATAACTAATTATTCAAATACTTTATCATCTTTTCAGCCATGAAAATAATTTCTCTCTTTATTGTTATGTTGACAGTAACCATATTTTCTTCAAAACAAGTATATGGTCAACAAAGAATAGATTCTTGTTACATTTCCCAAAAGGATATCACTGGTATATGGCAGCGAGATGCTAAAGTTGTTGGTAGTGGACTGAATCAAAACTTTGAATTTTATGATGACGGAACTTTTGTCCTCCACTTGGGTAGCGATGGAGATGATGTCAGAGGAATTATTGAATTAAAGGGAAAATACCGGTTAGATAAAAACAAGTTGTATTTTACGATTACTTCTCGGACCATTGTTGACGGTAAAATAGGAATAGCAGATATGGGAGTTAGTTTGTGTATTTTTCAATTTGAAGGAGAAAAGGTAAAAGTTATACGTGAAATAACCCCCAAAGAAATACCTGATCCCTGTTATATCACTATAATTACAAATACCCAAATAAAAATCAACAATGAGGTTTACTATAAAGTCAATTAGATTGTGTTGAAGAAATAGGCAGTGTTTACGATATGCTAAGGTTGTTCATAACCTTGGAGAAAATATGAAGTAAGGGTAGCAGCCCCCGTTGTTCCCGACAAACAACGAACCTCTCGGGCTTCGTTGGATTTTTTCTCCTTTACCAAAGTTATGCCCATCTACCTTCGAGGAACATGGATATTGCTATATTTACGCTGCCAACTGGATGGTGGGCGTGGGGATTGGGATATCAATGTCTTTGGAGGAATCACTGTATTGGCTAGACAAGGCAACTGCTTTTTAAAACGTAAGGTTATGATAAGGTTTATGGACTTCTTTTATTTGAAACTGTTCGATACATTATTTCACTTTGGCATGAATGAAAGCAGGGCAAAACATAGTGCGTTTCTTTATTTAAGTGCTTACTTATCTTTACTAATAATCTCAATTGTTAATATATTGGGTCGTACTATAAATTGTTCTTTGAGCCTACAAATGAGGCATCCTTCTCTAGCTATCTGGATGATGATTTTTATTGTGAGCCCCATATTATTAAGTTTGCGCTATTACCGTCATTTTAACATTGCTTCAATTATTGAGTCCTACAATTCCATGGGGCGCAGTAAACAAAAACTTATAACTGCAAGCTATTATGCAATAGCGGTGGCAATACCCGCTTTAACGTATATTTTATTCTTTTAATTGTCAATTCTGAAGGGGATCCCCCCGTTGGTCTAAACAACCAACCAAACGTTCGGACGGAAGTGCCTTTAGGGTTGATCGAAATCTTCTGGAGGAAGTTATTGAATATATTTTTTAACCCTGTCAGGGATTGTTGCGAAGCTGGTAGGACCAAGTTGGCATTTACGTGCTAATCGCCATAGCCCTGACAGGGTTATATTAAAATGGCAATTCTTTTGTAAATTGGTCTGTCGAAAATACCTAAATTGGATGCAAGCCAACCCGCCACTTGAGTATGGAAGATACTACCACATATACAACCGCGGGGTTAATGGAGCTAACCTATTCTATACCGCCAGCAACTATGAACATTTTTTGCGGTTATACGAGCATTACCTTATTCCGGTGGTAGATACCTTTGCTTGGTGCTTGGTGCTTGCTCCGTAACCACTTCCATCTGTTGATAAGGGTGAAAGAAGCCGATGAGATAATTATTTCCGACTTGCCTAGGCCAGTTGGAGCTATGAATACCGCCGATGCGGTTAAAAAGAAGTTGCAACCTGCCTACCGCTATTTTTCCCATTTATTCAATGCATACAGCCAAGCCATAAACAAGCAACAGGCTAGGACTGGAGCACTTTTTGAGCGCCCGTTTCATCGTAAGATGGTCGACAGCGAAAAGTATTTTCAGCAGTTAGTCCTATACATACACAACAACCCTGTTCACCATGGATTTTGCAGCTATCCGGTTGAGTATGCATGGAGCAGTTACCAAGCATGTATTTCAGAAAAGCCAACACACTTAAATCGGGAGATTGTTATTGGTTGGTTCGGCGACAAGCGCAATTTTGTAGCTTCACATAACAGTGCGATCAATAATAACGCTATTGACCATTTAACAATAGAATAAAACACTCGCTACTCCAGACAGACAACGGAACGCTCGGTTGTCGCTTAACTTCAATCTCTATCCCAAGATAATCTTCTTTTATCATGGCTGTCCATTTGGCAATGGGATGGCTATGCAGCTAGCATTTATCTACCCAACGCGATTGGTAGCCTAAAAACTACGGCTTAGGAAACTGATTTTGCAAACGCACACTTTCAAAACAGCCATTCCTTCGTTGACTAATAATCTAAATATGTGTGAATAATGTAATTAATCGTGAGAGTTATGTAACACAATGCCTTTGCACGGTATGTACATTTGCAGCACAATTATTCATAATAAATTTAAACATAAGCAAGATGAAAAACTCCACCGAATTAAACGGACACTGGAACGAACAAAAGGGCAAACTCAAGCAAAAGTTTGCAACACTCACCGACAACGATTTAATGTTTGAAGAGGGTAAAAAGGAGGAGATGCTCGGAAGACTTCAAATTATTTTGGGTAAGAGTAAAGAGCAAATGCGCGAAATTATTGATGCACTTTAGCAACAATAATTTACCTGAAGTCATCGCTTATCGACATTCGATGAGCGATTATTACTTGTGTGCAAAAACAACATACGAGTTGAGCATGGAAATTTTTGTCCACAATTAATATGTTGAATTCAAAGTCACTTGAATCATCTTATCTTAACATGAAACCCGCTAGCCTAGATGTAAATTGTAATGCTCGTGGTACCTATTTAAAGGACTACAATTTTGCCTTGGCTACTATTTTGGAACCCGTGCTACAGAGTTTATGCTATATCCGCTAAAGCGTTGGTTAGGTGCGCACAAACAGTATATTCAGCGGGAGGGATAAACAAGCAAGTTTTCAAAATCACTTTAGTCACTATCAATCCTTGTGTAGCAAATTATTATGGTAAAAATGACCAGCTCAATTCATGCAAAAAAGGCAACAGAGAATGTGGTTCAAATCTATTTTCCTTTTTCTTGTTGTTTCGCTACTAGCAGGTGATTTTGCCACTGCACAGGTATCAACAAAGACAGATTCAACTCAAGTTTATAAGGATATCCAGACCTATTCAAAACGGGGGCCATTTAGAAAGTTCATGTACCGAATATTATTTAAGCCCGTTGCATCTCCACCACAAAAAAGGAACAGAAAAAAGGATAAAGGGAAAGAAGAAAAGAAATCATACAGGTCATTTGAAGGGAAGATAATTCGAAGAATTAACATTATTACCCTAGATCCATTTGGCTATTCTATTAGTGATACAAGTGCTAAACCTCAAAACCGTATATACAAAGCAGGAAATAGCGCGCATATCAAAACACGAAAAATAACTATTCAAAACTTACTGTTAATTGGCAAGAACGATAAATTCAATTCCCTATTGGTGAATGAATCGGAGCGATTAATTCGTAGTCAAACCTATATCCACGATGTTTCCATTACCGCTGAGCTGGATCGCAGCTCATCCGATTCCGTTGACATATATATTCGAGTATCCGATATTTGGAGCATTGCTCCAGATGGGTCAATTTCAACTTCCAGCGCTAAAGGCGTCCTAACCGACCAAAATTTTTTGGGAACAGGGCATGAATTTCAAAATGCCTATGCGCGAAACTATGCTGATGGTAGTAGTTTTTTCAGCACTAAATACTACATACCAAACATCAAGAATACCTTCATAAACTCGACATTGCATTACGAAATTGATGGTAGTAAAAGTTATACCAAAATGTTTTCCATCGACCGTCCATTCTTCTCACCTGTTGCAAAGTGGGCTGCAGGAGCAAGTTTTTCGCAACAGTATAGCCACGACTCCATTTACACTAGTAACTCACTTTCCATCTTACAAACCCTCAAATTCAATACTCAGGATTACTGGGTCGGCAACGCAATACGACTATTTAAGGGTAATACAGACTTTTACCACGTAACAAACTTTATCACTACCATACGTTTCTTAAGGGTTCGCTACATTACCAAACCAATTGAAACGGTGGATTTGGATCACTCATATTTCGACGAGAATATGTACCTCGCAAGCATAGGCCTTTCCACAAGAAAATACGTTAAGGATAAATATATTTTCAAGCAAGGAGTTACGGAGGATGTGCCCATTGGAAGCGTATATAGCATAACAACAGGTTATCAGATAAAAAACAGCATCGAACGATTATACTTTGGTTTTCGCATTTCTGTGGGGAATTTATACTCTTTTGGCTACATCAGCTCTAATTTTGAATATGGAACATTTTATCGTGCATCTACTGTTGAACAGGGAGTTATATCTGCCGGCATTATCTATTTCTCACCCCTAGTAGAATCTGGCAGATGGCGATTCCGGCAATTTGTAAAACCGATGGTGACTATAGGTATACAACGATTCGCCTCCGATAGCTTAACGCTTAATAACGGTTATGGCCTCGATTCGTTTAATAGTTCTGCCTTGTCGGGGACAAGTAAACTATTATTTACTCTACAAACGCAATCATACGCACCTTGGAATTTTTACGGATTTCGTTTTGGACCATATCTCACTTATTCCATTGGCATGCTTAGTGATGCAGCATCTGGATTTAGAAAAAGCAAAGTCTACTCCCAGCTGGGGCTTGGAATCCTAATCAAGAATGAAAATCTCATCTTCAGCACATTCCAAATTTCGATTTCCTATTACCCAATAATTCCAGGTGTTGGACCCGATATCTTTAAGCAAAATGTCTATAGAACAACGGATTTCGGATTTCGCGATTTTGAAATTGGAAAACCAGAAACAGTTGCGTACCAGTAGAACAATAACACTTGCTAACGTCTAAACAGCAATTTACATTTTGAATGTGTGAAAGATGTAACTCTTTCCAATAGTTATGTAATGCTTTCACAAACAAGGAGTCTCACCTTTGCAGTATTCAAATACCACCCTAAAGGAAGCAAGATGCCATGAAAAATTCTGAAAAAACATTTGGTCGAACTGCGAGGTCGAATCAGAAAACTGAAGCTACAAGTATTGGTTTAAAATACATTGTTGGCAAACACCTAAATAAAATTATTGTAATCTGTTGTCTTGGCGGAGTAGGAATATTAACCCCATCATGCGTTCCTGCATATGTTGAAACAACTCCAACAGCCTTTGTTGAAGTAAGGCCTGCCCAGCCAAGTAATCTATATATTTGGATAGAAGGGGACTGGTATTGGAGCAATCAAAGACGTACGTATGTTCAACACAACGGCTATTGGTCGTTACCGCGGAATGGTCGCACGTACCAAAAAGGATACTGGCATTCTACCCCACGTGGCCAACAATGGAAAAAGGGTGAATGGAAACGCAACCCTTCAAAGGGAAAGGGTGGTAACCGTCATCGATAATTAACTAGACTAATGTGAAATATCTGGCCAAATTTGAGCAAAAGAACAGCGATATAAGAAAGAAAATTGATGAACCCATAGAAGGAAGTGTCAGTAAATGGAATGTTCATATAGTAGAATTCAACCACAACAGGAATAAATTCGGAAATAAGGTTGAATATTTTACAACAAAAAATGTCAAATAGTTATAATCATCAGCACAATTTAAAATGAACCTCAATCATCTACAAGAAAGAGTAACTCATTTGGAATGAATGCGTTTTAACAAACAAAAAATTAATCAAATGAAAAAAACAATATTTATGATTGTGATAGCCACACTTATTGGCAGCACAATTAACGCTCAAGACAGTGGAACAGACACACGTGATGCTCTACATTTTGGTCTCAAAATGGGAGCAAACTATTCAAACGTTTATGACACCAAGGGAGAAGAGTTCAAGGCTGATCCAAAATTTGGGTTTGTTGCAGGAGTGTTTGTCTCAATTCCCATAGGTACTATTCTTGGAGTGCAACCCGAAATCCTTTTCTCTCAAAAAGGGTTCAAGGCAACAGGTGTAATTCTAGGCAACAACTATGAATTTACTCGCACAACAAGCTATATTGACATACCCTTACTCATTGCGATTAAACCAACCCCAATGATCACACTACTGGCTGGTCCACAATACTCTTACCTCATTAAGCGAAATGATAAGTTCACCTCTGGAACTACCACAATTATTCAGGAGCAGGAATTTGAGAATGATAATATCAGAAAGAACCTCTTCTGTTTTATAGGTGGTTTGGACCTCAACCTCGATCCCATGGTTATTGGGGCAAGAGTTGGTTGGGATATAACCCAGAATAATGGAGATGGTAGTTCAGTTACTCCTCAATACAAAAATGTTTGGTATCAAGCAACTATTGGGTTTAGATTCTAACCTCAATATGCTTTATTATATCGGCAAATCATAGTCTCCGGTATTCAAAAAATGCATAGATGATGTCACGAGGACGATAAATTGATGTAGAGCAATGGTTAAGGAAACAACCTGGATGAAGATAATATACTATGTGGGGTTGGTATTGATTTGATTCAACCCTGCATTGGCCATCCAGTAAATCATTTTCTAATTCAAAAAGTGATGAACGGTTTAAAGCTAATAATTTTAGTGTTCAGCCACTTACTTGTAGAAGTAGCCGACAATAAATCGTCTCTCTTTTAATCATTTTATTATAAACAGTTTAATAAAACAAGAACAATGGACTCAGGAAAAGTATTTTTAGGTGTGCTAGCAGGGATTACGGCTGGTGCTTTGCTCGGTATTCTATTTGCTCCTGCAAAAGGATCAGAGACCCGGGAAAAAATTGTAAGAAAGGGAGAAGAAGAAGCCGGTGCTTTACAGGAAAAGTTCGACAAATTCGTTGATAGTATTACAGAGAAATTTGAAAAGATTATGGAAGAGGTTTCAGAACTTACCCAAAAAGAAAAAACAAAGTCCGAAGAATCCGAAAAAGAGGTAAAATCACACTAGGATTAAAACTTTCTTCGGATAGCATTGATTTTGACTCGAATATTAGGTTTTAATGGTATCCCTGTCAGGGTTTTATGTAAAAATAGAAAAGCAGATAATTAAGTTTAATAAGGTTAAGTTAGGTTTAGTAAGGCAAGTTTGACCCTGACAGGGTTTTTAGGATGTTAAACGATATAAGCACAAGCAATGGATAAAGTATTAGTTAAAGCCAAGATACCTCTTTCCAATGCAGCACAGCTCGCCTTCGATTTGTCGTCCAGAATAGAAGGGTGGATACGCACTACCCTCTGGACTCTAGGAGGGTTAAATGCAATAAAATCTAATCATGGAAGATAAAATAACGCTAGTAGAAACGTTGCTGGAACGAGCTACTGAATTGGGAAAAACCAGCTTTGAACTGGCCAAACTTAAGGCACTGGACAAAACATCGGATGTGGTATCGTCGCTGATTCCACATTTCATTGTATTGCTACTGGTTGCATCTTTCCTGCTCTTTTTCAACTTGGGAGCGGCAATATGGCTAGGCGAAATTTTGGGCGAAATCTATTGGGGATTCCTTGTGGTCGCCACCTTTTATCTATTTGTGGCATTGGTGATATATTTTTTGTTGCGGAAATGGTTCAGGAGAATAATTGGAAATTTTATTGTTAAACAGGTTCTTAAGTAACTGTAATGGAAAAAATAACCTCTACTTCCGAACTTAAAATAGCCATTCAACAATTAGAAGGTAAGCAAGCAATCGAAGTTCAGCTGCTGAAGGATGAGTTTCATGACATTCTTAACACTACCTTAAAAAGTATACCCACATCACCATATTTGATTGAGAATATTATAAATTCAGGGGTTGGGTTAGTTACTGGCTATATCTCAAAAAAGTTAATTGTGGGCACGTCAAGTAACAGCATTAGAAAAATTTTAGGTTCAATGTTTCAATTTGGCGTCACAAATGCAGTAGCTCAGCACTCCGGTGCGTTTAGATCAGTCAGCCATCTCATCTCTAATTTCTTTCTCAACCATAAAATAAAAGAGAAAAAGTGCGAAAGCCAAGATGGACAATAAATTAAAATTGCCGTTCTACGCTAAAACAAGCATAATACTTGCAGGGCTTCTTATTGCCCTTACGATGCTTTATCTTGCCCAAGAAATAATTATTTCGCTGACTCGACCATACGCATAAATGCACGAGCCAATTTTCAGCATCATTATTAACCGGAGAGAAGGAAAGACGGGTAAGTCGCTAAAACTTCATCATAAACGTTGCACCTTCACCCTCTTTTGAGGTAGCAGTAAGTGTTCCTCCATGCAGGCGCATTATCTGTCGGGAGAGGCTTAGGCCAATGCCAGTCCCGTTTTCCTTGGTGGTGAAGAAAGGGGTAAATATTAGGTCCATGTTTTCGGGAGATATGCCCCTACCATTGTCGGAAATGGTGATGTATTTTTCTGCAGCGTTTTCTCCTGCACAAATTTCAATTTTTCCATTGGGTATATCTATCAGTGCTTCCATTGCATTTTTTGTAAGGTTTAGCAATACCTGAATGAGCATTTTTTCGTCGCCATTTACCACCAGTTGGCCTGTTGGAGGAGCGGTTTCCATTACAATGTTACTCAACTCTAATAATGGTTTTGCAAGTTCAGCATGGGTGGTGAGGAGGTGTGCAAGGTTAATCGATTCAAAAACAGGCTGGGGTAGCTGGGTTAGGCTGCGATATTGCTCCACAATGGCATTTAATCCCTTTCCCAATTTCTGGATGGTATGCAGACCTTTTAACGTGCTGTCCACCAAATCGGTGGTTACCAGCAGTGGCGAAATGGGTTTCTTATCTGGTTCATACTGGTTAATCAACCCCGATGAAATCAAGGTAATGGGACTTACCGAGTTATGAATTTCGTGGCGTAGAACCCTAATAAGCTTTTGCCAGGCATCGAGCTCGGTTTGGTCCACCTCGTTTCGGATATCCTGAAACGAAAGCAGCTTAACGTATTCTTCCTCCAGCATAAACTCTGTGGCCTTTACCGCAATTTTTTGTGGGCCATTTGCTGTAGTGTGGCTCAGCAGCTGCTGCTGTCCAGCCCTTATGCTGCCAATGAGCCGGTAAAGCGAGGGAATTTCAATTTCAATTGAAGAAACGTGGGATATCTCATGCATGCAGAAAAGGCGAAGAAACGCTTCGTTGCATAGCAGCACCTTCCCCGATGCTGATATGGCCAATATTCCTGTAGCCGAGTGCTCAATGGTTCGGCGGAAAAAGATAAAGTCCTTCTCTTTTTCGAATAGCACTCTATTGAAAGCGCTAATAACGTCGTTGAAACTTTGGTGTAGCTTTCGAAAGGTAGGATCG
>DATKTT010000016.1:0-5747 GCA_035530955.1 Williamwhitmania sp.
AGACCGCTTGTTTCTCTACAAACTTGACACGAAAACAGGAATTTCTGAACGTTTAACTTATGGAAATGAGACCACTGGATTGGAAGATGTGAGCCTCAACGGAAAGAATATTCTGGTTTCAACAACCAAGCCCGACTACACACAGCAGCCCTTCGCGCTCAACAGCATTTACCAAATTAATCTAGAAACGTTGGCGGTAGACACAATCATTAAGAACAATCGCTATGACCTTTCTGCCAGCTACTCTCCATCCGGCGATAAGCTGCTTGTTCTTGCTGGTCCTTCTGCCTTTGGAAAGATTGGTGAAAACATAAAAAAAGGCCAAGTAGCCAACAACTTCGACACCCAAGCATACATCTTCGACCTAAAAACAAAAACGGTAGAGCCCCTCACCAGAGACTTCAATCCTATGATCATGAGTGGCTTTTGGAATCCAAGCAACGGAAACATATATTTCCAATGTGAGGATGGCGAATATCAAAACCTATACGAGTATAACACCAGCACAAAGAAGTTCACCAAGGTTGATACCAAGGAGGATAACCTTCTGTCCATTTCATACTCCAAAACAGGTAATTACGCTACCTACGCAGCACAGGGAACAAATAGCCCAACTAAGGCCTACTTCTTAAACCTCACCAATGGACAAAATCAGCTGGTTGCCAATCCATATAAATGGCTAAACGATGTAGCACTCTCAAAGGTAGATACCTGGGATTTTAAGAATAAACGAGGTGAAACCATTGTAGGTAGAGTTTACTATCCACCCTCCTTCGACTCGAGCAAGAAGTATCCTGTAATTGTATACTATTACGGAGGCACCAGTCCCGTGGGAAGACGTTGGGAAGGGCGCTATCCATTCCAATACTATGCAGCCAATGGGTACCTAGTTTATGTTCTCCAACCTGCAGGAACTACCGGTTTTGGTCAAGAGTTTTCTGCCATGCACGTTAACGCATGGGGAAAATATACGGCAGATGACATCATTGAAGGAACCCAAAAGTTTTTGGCCTCCCACCCCGACGCCAACGCTAAAAAAGTTGGATGTATCGGTGCTTCATATGGCGGCTTCATGACCATGTATCTCCAAACTCAAACCGATATGTTTACCGCTGCCATATCTCACGCCGGTATTAGCAATATCGCCAGCTACTGGGGCGAAGGTTTTTGGGGCTACTCCTACTCCACCGTTGCCAGCTACAACAGCTATCCCTGGAACAACCCTGACCTTTACGTTAAGCGAAGTCCGCTTTTTATGGCCAATCGTATTAAGACCCCGTTGCTGCTACTTCAGGGTTCTGCCGATACCAACGTGCCTCCGGGAGAAAGCATACAAATGTTTAATGCACTCAAAATCCTAGGCAAGCCCGTGGAGATGGTACACTTCGACGATGAGAACCACTTCATAATTGATTTTGACCACAGAACACGGTGGACAAAAACCATCATTGCTTGGTTTGACAGGTATCTGAAAGACCAGCCGGAATGGTGGAACGACCTCTACCCACCAAAAAATTTCTAGCATAGAGAAAAGCCATCGTTTCGATGGCTTTTTTTTATCTTCCTAAGCTACAAAATGTGTTAAACCATTTTGAGTGACAGATACCGTTCACGAAAAAAGCTACTTTTGTCACAAATTTCAGTAAATGAGCCAAGGAAGTATTCTGGGACAGAATATAGAAGAGCTAATCCAACTTTGTGAAGAGGCAGGTTATGGTGTGGAAGAGGCAAGAAAACTTGCCTACTACCTCTACCGAAAAAATGCACACAACTTCATGGAGATGGAGGCACTACCTAAAGCGCTCAGAGCATTCTTATACAAACGCTACACCATTTCCTTGCACCCACCTATAAAGGAGGAGGTTTCTGAGGATGGCACAAAAAAATACCTATTCAGAACTGAAAAAGGAAATCTCATAGAAGCGGCCTACATGCCAGGCGCTAAGAGAAACACGCTCTGTATCTCAACTCAAGCGGGCTGTAGAATGGGATGCTCATTTTGCCTAACCGGAACCATAGGCTTCCACGAGAATCTATCAGTAGGCGAGATACTAAACCAGCTGATAAGCTTGCCTGAATATGGCAATGTGAACCGAATTGTGTTCATGGGAATGGGTGAACCGCTGGACAATTTCGAAAATGTTAGAAAAAGTTTGGAAATACTCACGGCAAACTGGGGAATGGCATTTGGCGCTGCAAACATAACCGTTTCTACGGTTGGAATACCAGCTCCGCTTGAGGAACTATTCAGCCTTGGCCTATGCAACATCGCCATTAGTCTTCACTCCCCTTTTTCGGAAGAAAGAATGGACCTTATGCCTATTGAGAACAAATATCCGATTGAAAAAACGCTGGCGCTTGCAAGAGCGATATCACTTCCCAAAACTCTAAGGCTCTCCTTTGAATACATCCTACTAAATGGAGTCAACGATTCTTCAGCCCATGCATTAGAACTGGCTAAAATACTCACTGGCATCAAGTGCCATGTTAACCTTATTCCGCTAAATGGTCATCAAAGTACTACGCTTGCATCTCCCACCACAAAGCAAGCGCGCGACTTCCAACGGCAACTAAATACCCTCGGTATTGGCACCACACTACGTACCTCGCGGGGTGGCGACATTAGTGCAGCCTGTGGCCAATTTTCAGCATCATCAAAATAGTAGAGCAATGAACGACAAAACGAAAAAACTTCTTCGGAAAATAGCCATGTGGCTTGTAGTTGGGATTATAGCCATTCAGCTGCTATTTTTCATTTTTCGCAATGTGGTTCTGAACATTGCATTCAATAAGGTGGCGAGGTATGCTCAACAGCGCTATGGAGTAACCATCGGTTGCAGTAGCATAAAGTTTAGCGGAATCTCCACCCTTCAGTTAAAGGACCTTTACCTCAAACCCGACGGCTACGATACGCTCATGTCCGTGCGAGAAATAGGCCTTGAACAATCATACCTGAAGCTCTGGCTGCTAAAGCCTTCAATTAGTACCATCGACATTCGCGATGCAAATATTAACCTCGAAAGAAATGATACCTCGGGCAACTACTTCTTCATTTTCAAAAAGCAAGAGGGAAGAATAGCTGCTACTGATACCACAAGAAACATTAATCTGGCGAGCCGATACGGAAGGTTATTGCGGTTCATGCTCGACCTGTTAACCGCAGACACCTACCTAAGCAATGTTAACCTGCACTACCATCACGATGGCTATGCACTAGCCATTAAACTTCCAGAACTGGTCTCCCAAAATGGAATATTCCAATCAAAAATTGTGGTGAATGAAAGTGGAACTGCCGATTCGCTTAACCTTAAGGGAACAGCCAGCAGAAAAAACACATCCATTGCCTACGACCTTTACAAAGAAGGAAAGAAAAAATTCACGGTGCCGTTTCTGGAGCACAAGTACAACCTTGTTACCATGTTTGACTCCCTTAACTTTAGCCTCAAGGGGGAACAGTTTTCATCGAGCCTTGCAAAGTTGAAGCTGTCCGGCAAAATTTACGGAACAATGCTGAACAGCCCAAAACTTGCGCAGGAAACTGTAATGATAGACAGCATGAAAGGAAACAGTCTGCTCACCATTGGGAAAAACTTCTTTGAGGTTGACAGCAGCTCCTCATTTGGGTTCAATAAGCTTGCTGCAAGGTTTTACGCACGTTATCAACCCGGCAGATTGCCCATTGTAGACCTTAAGATTTCGACAGGTGATTTTCCAGCCGAGAACCTTTTCTCATCGCTTCCCGAAGGTCTCTTTACAAATCTTACTGGAATTTTGGTTTCAGGAACACTCAAGTTCCGGCTCGACACCCACATAGATATGGCACAGCCCGATAGCTTAACGTTCTCTTCGAATTTGACCAGCCAAAAATTTAGAATTCTAAAATACGGCCAAGCCAACCTTTCAAAAATGGACACGAGCTTTGAGTACACCGCCTATAAACATGGCGTTCCGGTAAAAACATTTATTGTTGGTCCTGAAAACCCAGATTTCAGAACACTTGATCAGATATCGCCTTACCTTAAAAATGCAGTGCTAACCTCCGAAGATGGATCATTCTTCTGGCACCATGGGTTTAATGAGGAAGCGTTTAAGGGAGCACTTGCCGAGGACTTAAAAAAAGGAGAATTTGCCAGAGGCGGATCGACCATCAGCATGCAGCTGGTGAAGAATGTGTACCTGAATCAAAATAAGAATATTGCGCGAAAGCTGGAAGAGATGCTCATTGTTTGGCTCATTGAAAACAACCATCTCGTTTCAAAGGAGAAGATGTTTGAAACCTACCTAAATATAATTGAATGGGGACCTGATGTTTACGGTGCCGAAGAGGCATCTAAGTTTTACTTTAACAAAGACGTAAATAACATTACCCTTAGCGAAGCCATCTTTATGGCAGGAGTAATTCCTCGGCCCCGAACCTATGCACACTTTCTCGACTCAACTGGACATCCAAAGCCATTTGTAGGCGATTACTACCGGTTAGTTAAAAACTTTATGCTTCGCCGCGGACAAATTACGCAGGAGGAATACGACAACACCCAACCCATTGATAAAGTTACTGGCTTAGCGCTGGAGCTGCTTAACAAACCAGCGATGGAACTAGACTCAACGCAAACCGATGAGGATGGAATAATCACTATGGAGGAGTCAAAAAGTGATAATCAAGAGTAAACAATCAGATTGAACAACCATTGCATAAAAAAGCCCCGACATTTATCGGGGCAAATTTTTATGGGTGTTCCGCAAAGTAACGCTGGCTAGTTAATATAGAAAGCTTCAACTCCCGGATAGTAGTATTTCTCCTTGGCAATTTTCTGTGGGAAAAGAAAATATCGAATTTCAGCCTCAGAGCAAAGTACGTCATCCTTACTATACAACTCAGCCTTAATAGTTACCAAACGACGGTCCCGACTAAGGATTCTGGCCTTAAGTTTCACCTCTGTACCATTAATTAATACGGGGTTTTTGTAGCGAATATTTATCTCCGCAGTTACACCCGATGTTTGGCACTTAACGTAGACAACCCAGCTGGCGATTTCGTCGAGCAAGGTGGCCTGAATACCTCCATGCAGTACATCGGTATACCCTTCAAAAACCTTTTCGGGCAGCCAAAAGGCAATCATATCCTCATCTTCCTCATAGAACTCAAGATGCAGGCCTGACTTGTTGAAGGGGGAGCAACCAAAACACTTGTGGCTGTTAGGGTCGTTGCTGCTAAATGGGTTATTAATCTTCTTCATTTTTACGGCGGTTTCTGGCTTCGAAATTATCAAAATAATCCAATTAAAGCACAACAACTATTTTTTGACACAATAGCAGAGACTCACCATTTGTTGAAAATTGGACAGATATTAGGCAGTTAGCACCTTATCGAAGGTTCGATAATTTTTATCGTGCTTTAGGCTATCGAGAAATCGTCAGCATCGTGCCAAGCTGGGAACTTCGATCTGAATGCCTGCAAATCAGTCATGGAGAATTCTGCTATCAAGACCTCATCGTTACGGGTAATTGATGCAGCAAGAGGCTGACCCTTTGCATTCATTAATACCGAGTCGCCAGCATAGGTGAGCCCCATACCATCGGACCCAACTCTGTTTACTCCTACAAGACAGGCTTGATTCTCAATGGCGCGAGCCTTAAGTAAAGTGGTCCAAACATCGCGACGGCTATCTGGCCAGTTTGCCACATAGATAAGCAAATCATAATCATTTCTGCTTCGGCTCCAAACCGGGAATCGCAGGTCATAGCAA
>DATKTT010000017.1:0-2616 GCA_035530955.1 Williamwhitmania sp.
TATATTTTGGTATCTTTGCGGCCTAATACCGTGTTCTGCATGAAGTTTGAGAGCTACCACATCCTGAATGAAATAAAGCGAAGCCTAGTCCAAATGGGATTCAACAGGCCCACCGATATTCAGTTTAAGGCCATTCCACCCATTCTTGCTGGGGAAGATGTTCTAGCCATTGCTCAAACAGGCACGGGAAAAACGGCTGCATTCGCCATTCCTGTAATACACAACATTGGCTCTCGCAAAGCACAGGCAGCAAATGGTGGCATAAAGTGCGTGGTTATGGAACCTACGCGCGAGTTGGCACTCCAGGTTACCCAAGTTTTTCAGGAGATTGGGCAGTTTACTAAGGTTAAGACTTTTTGTGTTTTTGGTGGTGTGGAGCAGGACCCTCAGATTGAACAGCTCCAAAACGGCGTCGATATTTTGGTGGTAACGCCCGGCCGGATGTTCGACTTGGTGAGCCAAGGTTTCATCGACCTTAAAACGGTGGAGGTGCTCATTCTCGACGAGGCCGACCACATGCTCGATTTGGGCTTCATTAACGATATTCGCGACATTATCCGCTTTCTGCCTAAATATCGGCAAACGCTTTTCTTCTCCGCAACAATCGACGAAAAAATAAAAGACTTAGCCTACTCCTTGGTGCGGAAGGCCATCCGTATTCAAATTTCGCCCAACGACCCTGTTTCCAAGAACATCAACCACTCTGTTGCCTACGTAAAAATGGACGACAAGCGCTTTTTCCTTGAGCGCATTATTAAGGAGCATATCGACAGCAAAATATTGATTTTTGTGCGGACCAAGGTTCGCGCCGAAAGGGTGTCGAGCGCCATGTCCCGCGTGGACATCAAGAGCGAAACCCTCCATGGCGATAAGCTGCAGGTGGACCGTATTAGCGTTCTCAAGCGTTTTAGCGAGGGAGAGGTAAAGGTGCTCGTGGCAACCGATGTGAGCGCTCGCGGTATCGATATTCCCGATGTGGACTATGTGGTGAACTACGATCTCCCCGAGGTTCCCGAAAATTATGTGCACAGGGTTGGCCGAACGGGTAGGGGCGTAAGGCGTGGTATTGCCGTATCGTTCTGTAGCGAGGAGGAGGAACCGTTGCTGAAAGACATTGAGAGCTATACCGGAAATGCCATTAAGGTGCTCGATATTTCCAAGACGGAGTATGTGGAAACCATCGACTTTAGCGCCGAGGCCACCAACGATTGGAAATCGCTGCTGAAGGAAGGGGAGGAGCTGGAGGCACTGCACAAGAAAAATGAGAAAAAGGCTCGAGCCAAGAAGCTCAGTAAGGCAAAGAAGAAATAGCCTTGTTGGTCTTTCCTTAATTTCTGCTCATTTCCTTATATTGCGTGTTCGCCCGAAATAATTTTTCCGACCATACTACCTTTCTCATTATTTCAGCAAAAAGTTGCAGTGATGAAAGCCAAGTTTGCATCAATTTACTTTTTGAGTGGAACGGGCAATAGCCTAAGTGCAGCGCACCTTGTGGCTAAAACGCTTGAGCAGCATCAGATTCCCACATCGGTAACATCCATCGATTTTAAGCGAGGTAGCATCCATAAGCAACAGGAACGAGGCAACGGCTTGTTGGGATTGTGCTACCCAACCCACGGTTTTGGCGTGCCATGGGCAATGCTGAAGTTCATTTGGCAGCTTCCCGCCGCTAGAAAGGGAGAACGCTTCTTTTTGCTCAACACCCGCGCCGGAACTCGGATCTACAATGTCTTTATTCCAGGTATTTCAGGAATGGCTCAGCTGCTCCCTCTGATAATTTTGCTTGTGAAGGGCTATGGTCTGGCAGGCCTACTTCCGTTGGATATGCCCTCCAACTGGATTTCCGTTCATCCGGGAATGGCTCCATGGGTGTTTAACCCCATTGTGGAGCGGTGTAACCGAATAGCTACGCGCTTTGCCACCCGGATTGCCGAGGGGCGACGCTATCTGCATCCCTATGTGTTTATCTTTCTTCCGCTCGATCTCTTTTTAATACCCATAGGTGTTGCCTACCAGGCGGTTGGTCGCTTTCTTCTGTCGAAAACATTTTTTGCAACCACCGAATGCAATGGGTGTAATTTATGCGTGGAGAAATGTCCGGTAGGTGCTGTTAAGCTGGTTGATGGTCGTCCATTTTGGACATTCAGCTGCGAAAGCTGCATGCGCTGTATGAATATTTGCCCCAAACAGGCCGTTCAAACACCACACCTGTTTGCGGCAGTGCTTATCACCATTGTTGCTGCGCTGCCAGTTACCCACTGGTTACACCATCAGCTTGGGCTTCTTATTCCGTCGGTGTACAACTCATTTCAATGGCCGTGGAATCTTCTTATTGCCAGTGCAGTTAATATTCCCGTATTCTTTGTGGTCTACTACGGGTTTCATCTGCTTGTGCGATATGCGTGGATTAACAATCTATTTCGCTACACCTCATTAACCTACTATTGGCGTCGTTATTTGGCTCCCACCATTTCTGCGAAAGACTTTACTCGGAAATAAAAAAAAGCTTCACGAAGTCGTGAAGCTTAAGTAAAAAGTTCTGCGGGGTTATATACTCAGCTTATGCTAGTTTCACATTTACCGCATTCAACCCTTTTTTGCCCTCTTGAAGTTCGA
>DATKTT010000018.1:0-2712 GCA_035530955.1 Williamwhitmania sp.
TATTTTGTAACTTGCCTATGCGTAAAGTGCCAGTTCTTTTTTGGTAAGGAAATCGTTGGTCGACAGCAACCGGAGGAGCGTAGCACTTTACGCAAACTTTTTTTTATAAAGTACGACCCCATCCTAGCCTTCCCCTAACAGCGGAAGGAATGTGCTAACACTCCTACAACTTGTTACAATAGTCTTACCTCGCATAGAGGGACCTCACCCTTGTAGGGGGCGGTTGGTGGGGGTATAAAAATCTAATCAATGATATTTTATACCCTCAAATATTAAAGCGTTGTAGCAACCTACAGCCCTCCCAGCCCATCGAGCAAGCTGGTGAGCGCTGCATCGGACGAGGCTGTAAGGCTTACATCGAAGGTTGAATCCTGCGCCACCGTAATGTTTGAGTAGTAGGTGTAAGGGATTCCCGAGCTAATGCCAATCAGTATAATTTTCACGCTCTCACCCACGGGCAAGTTGCTGGCCGTTTGCGAGGTCACCTGCTTTAAGCTCTTAAGGTTTGGAAAGTAGAAAAACTTGGCAACATTATCCAAGTTGTCGGTAGTGGAGCCAATGGTGTAGGTTGCCGTAGCGGGTGCCGGGGTGGCTTTTCCACAGTTCACCCAGCCCAGCTGTGCAATATCGCCGGTATAGCCATAGGAGGTAACCGTAAAGTTACCTGCTGGAGTATTTACCCAATTAACAGTTGTACCGCTCTCCGCACCATAGTAGGTAAGCATGTTGGCAATGGGTGCAGCATTCGGTATTTCCACCGTCCAGGTCATGGTTGGGCGCAGCACCAACTCCTGATTATCCTTAAATGCCCTAACCCGAACCTCGCCGGCAGTGGTCAGCAGAGTTAATCCGGAGGTGGAGGGCATCTGGTAGTATATCATATCCTTGGGGGTATAGAGCTCCACCAACTTTACCGTGTAAGGGTAGTGCACGCTATCGCCATTGGCAAACATCAACTTCTCCTTTGCCGCCCAAACCTTTGTTCCCATATTTCCAACAATGGGTCCGGGTCCATCCTGGGTAATCTCAAAGTCCTGCTCCGCCGGCTTGTTGGCGTTAAAATAGTCGTCCGACGATTCATAGCTATTCTTCTGGCTCTGATCTGGCTCCACCCTTTCTTTGGAACAGCTGGCAAAAAATCCAAATCCAGCCATGGCAACAATTGCCAAAAGCACCTTAACTTGTTTCAAAGTTTGCATCGTCGTATTGTTTAGTTTTTTGCATTTCAAAATTTACACATCTCCTAAGAAACTATGCTACCTTCTACTGTGCAGCGGCTCGCCATAGGCGGGGCAGCCGGAACCGCCGCCGCCCTTGCTCTTGCATCCAAATGTGTAGGCAATGCCCAACCGCACGTTGGCCTCCCTCCACTTAACGTTATACCTGCACTCCAGAAACGGGTAAAGGCAACGATTTAACTTTATACCTGCCCCCGCTTCAGCGTCCCAGTTGGAGAACTTGGCGTTTTTTACAGCACTGTTTTGGTAGTTAATCCAGCCGTTGTAACCACCGTGCAGAATGCCATAGCCGGTCCACCGCTTTGCTTTAATGGCATTCAAGTGAAGGCTTGCACCAGCATAGAACTCCGTTACCTTGTTGAAGGCCGGATAGTAGGCCACCTGCGGCACAATGCTGAAATACTTATAGGGAAACTCAACCCGTAGGCCGGCACCATAGCTCGAAGTTTGAATATTGTAGATTACCTCTCCGCCAAGAGCAGCATGCTGGGCCTGCAGACCATTGCCAAATGCCACAAATGCTATGGTGGCAATGAATAATTTCGAACTGTTTACCATGGTAATTACTGCTTTTGATGAGCAATATAGATAATTGCAACTAGGTGGCAAAATTGGAAATGAGTCCCTTAACTGGTAGTCCCCTCTTTACAAGAAAGTTTTTTATTGAAATATTACAAGAGGCGTAACCAACTATAGGTTGGCCCATGTATTTTATAAGAGAAAGATTTATCTGCTTTTCTATTACTGCAATTTAGTATTCAAGACTGCCATTTTGTTATTTATATTTCATGTTAGCCTTAAAGCCAAAAACCGACCAAAAATCTATTTGTTATTTGTTAACAAAAAAAACCTCGTTGCTATAAACCGTGTAACGTGTATTTTTTGTGTATGCTCTTAAATAATACTTCATTCCATATACAAGACCTGAATAGATAGTATCGTTGAACTCCGATTGATTTTTTGCCAGTGAGCCCAAAGATATTATATAAGTCATTGCAGGGTTGGAATGATTTCTGGAATCACAGATAGTAAACCCGTGATCGATGATTTGAAGAGTGTCGTTATAGGCAATATTAGCATGGAACGCCACATACTTATTAGGCATTACATCGAGCTTATCAATAGCTACAAAAGGGTAATCTTTAGGCTGAACTTCAGCTTCCTTTTCGCAACCTATTTGAAGAACGGAGATGGCTATAAGGAATATAAGTGAAATGTATCTCATGGCTATAAGTTTATTTCGAAAAGAAAGGTAACCTCAGAATCGCTCATTGAAGATGGATTAGCTACACCCAAAACGGAGCTGTAGCGCACCTCCAAGAAGATGGACCTTCGGTAGCTGAGCCTATACTCTACCCCTCCTCCAAATGAATATCCAAATTGCATTTTATCAACTAGCGGAAATGGGCCAAGATCAGCAATATTTACCCTATTATTTATAATTATCGACTCGTATAAATGGTTAATATTTTGA
>DATKTT010000019.1:0-3962 GCA_035530955.1 Williamwhitmania sp.
TGAATTCAGAAAATATGCCCGAGGGCACCTTGGCATAAGCAGCTTAAGCCTACACCGCTTCCAGTCGATGCAAGGCAACTACATCTCCCCAACCATTATTGAGGAGCGTCAGCTAAACATTGCCACTATGGATGTGTTTTCACGCCTCATGATGGACCGCATTATTTTTCTAGGGGTACCGATATCGGACGATGTAGCCAACATTATTCAGGCGCAGCTGCTCTTTTTGGAATCCACCGATCCGTCGAAAGATATCCAGATATACCTGAATACTCCAGGCGGCTCAGTTTATGCCGGACTTGGAATATACGACACCATGCAGATTATCTCCTCCGACGTGGCCACCATTTGCACCGGAATGGCCGCCTCCATGGGAGCAGTGCTGCTCACTGCCGGTCAAAAGGGAAAGCGTAGCGCATTAACACACTCCCGGGTGATGATTCATCAGCCCATGGGTGGTGCTGAAGGACAGGCATCGGACATCGAAATCACCGCTAGGGAGATTATGAAGCTCAAAAAGGAACTCTACGATATTCTAGCCTTCCATACCGAAAAACCATTCGCGCAAATCGAAAAGGATAGCGACCGCGACCACTGGATGACTTCAGAGGAGGCAAAGACGTATGGAATGATTGACGAAATAATCACAAAGAACAGAGAGAAGAAACAATAAATACCTGACTCTGGGCGGGGGATTCCTCCCCTACCCGAGTAAAGGTTCTAAACCGAAGGAGAGGGATAATGGCGTTAGATAGATGCTCATTTTGTGGAAGATCGCGCAAGGAAGTTAACTTGCTCATAAACGGTATGTCGGGCTTTATTTGCGACTACTGTGTGGAGCAGGCTCACCTCATTGTGCAGGAGGAGGTAAAGAAGAAGACAAACTTTTCTCTCGCCGACGTTCAGCTACTAAAGCCGAACGAGATGAAGGAATTCCTCGACCAATACGTTATTGGTCAGGACGATGCAAAGAGATACCTGTCGGTTGCAGTTTACAACCACTACAAGCGCCTGCTGAGCAGGGATATTAAGAGCAACGACGAGGTTGAAATTGAAAAATCCAACATTGTTTTGGTTGGTGAAACAGGTACGGGCAAAACCCTGCTTGCAAGAACCATTGCCAAAATGCTGCATGTTCCATTTACCATTGTCGACGCTACAGTGCTGACTGAGGCTGGCTACGTGGGCGAGGACGTGGAGAGCATTCTCTCTCGCCTGCTACAGGTTGCCGACTACAACGTGGAGACTGCGGAAAAAGGCATCGTTTTTATAGACGAGCTTGACAAGATTGCTCGCAAGAGCGACAATCCATCCATTACCCGTGATGTTTCCGGTGAAGGAGTTCAGCAGGGTTTGCTTAAGCTGCTGGAGGGATCTATTGTAAACGTGCCACCTCAAGGTGGAAGGAAGCACCCCGAGCAAAAGATGATTCAGGTTGACACCAAGAACATCCTATTTATATGCGGTGGTGCTTTCGATGGCATTGAAAAGAAGATTGCCATGCGGCTCAACACCCAAGTGGTTGGTTTTAACGCAGCCAAGCAAAACGAAATGGTTGACCGGGGTAACCTCTTGCAGTACATCGCGCCTCAGGACCTCAAGTCGTTTGGGCTCATTCCAGAAATCATTGGAAGGTTACCCATTCTGACCTACCTGAACCCGCTAGATAGACCTGCATTGCGTAGAATTCTAACCGAACCCAAAAACGCAATTACACGCCAGTACGAAAAACTTTTCGATATGGATGGCATTAAGCTCTCCTACGAAGAAGATGCGCTGGAGTATATTGTTGACAAGGCTGTTGAATTTAAACTCGGTGCTAGAGGACTGCGTTCCATTTGCGAATCCATTATGATTGATGCGATGTATGAAATGCCGTCGCAGAAACTTGAAGAGTTCAGAGTAACTCTGAGCTATGCAAAGGAGAAAATGGAAAAAATAAATGTTAATAAGCTAAAAGCTGCTTAACAATTCAATAAAAAGACGAAAAAAGCCATCCTGTGAAAGGATGGCTTTTTTCATTTAGACAAGAACACAACAACCTGACATTAAAATATTTAACTTTTAATATTTTTAATTATCAAATCGAATATTTGAAGTTTACATAAAAAATAATATTGTTAATTTTTACTAACTAGATTAAAATAAATAAATATTTTTAAATACGTTTGTATTAAACCACACCATACTAAACTAAATAAAAAAAACTATGAGAACACTAAAGCTAGCAATTTTGGCATCTATTATTGGATTAATTCCATCTATTGCCATTGGGCAACTTGAAAACTATCCTCTTAAAGATTACAAACTTCCGCTGATTAGACGCACATCGCTCGATCTTGGTTTTACAACTAACTCCAATGGGCTCACTGGAGATGTTACGGGTGATGGCTCACAAAAAACGACCACTGACAAGTTTTACTTCAGTGGACAGGGAGATGCAAATTGGAACTACTATTTCAATAGCCCCAAATGGCAAACCTCAAGCACAGCATCGGTATCCATTTCGGGTAGTGCATCCACCTATGTGCAAGAGCAAGTCCAAAATTATTCCACAACCGGTTCAAACCTAGTATCATCAATAAACTACGGGAATAGTTCACTATACTACTTTAACAAAAAGTTATTTCTCAGCTTTTCACCTCAAGCTTACACGAACTACATCCGGCAGAAATTTTCATATAACGAAAAGGACAATAGTGGTGCAACGACATTGGATTACACAAATTATTTCAACAAATCATCATCCTATTTTAGCACCGGGTTTGGAGTAGGATATGGAAGGATTGAACCGGTATGGGATGCCCACAAAATGATTTTTACCCTACTCGACCTCAAGAAGGAGGGGCGGCTTTTAAGAGAACCAACCACAGAGGAGATAACAGAAATTTCTCAAAAGCTATCATCACTAATGAATGAGCGCTACTTCGATACCAGAGAACATACCATAAAGGAGGTTACCGTTCTCGACTCATTGTTAACCTCAATGGGTTTAACCAAAAACGGTGACATTGGTGTATCCACTGCGCTCTACGACAATCTCAGTTATGCCTATTTGCCTCAACGTTTTTCAGGCTTTAGGGTTGGCCTAGAACCTAGAATTGGATATAACCTATACTCCACAAAGCAAACCGGAATGGACAGGGAGAATTCTCACCAGCTAACACTTGGTATACAAGCCAACCTCACATACCAAACCCCCATCAATATTCACTGGCAAAGAACCCTTCGCTTAAGCGCCTCATACACAGACATGAACATTGATACAAAAAATATTTCACCAACAAGTAAATACAAGGAGAGCGATGTTAGCCTTTCAGGTGGATATGGCTACTATCCTAACACAAGAACATATTTTGATCTGACGGCAGGTGGTAGATTCAGATATATTGATTCGGACCAAACCGTCAATAACCAACCTTATAGACTGAAGTACGGTGAAGTTTTCGCAAATGGAGAGCTATACTACTACCTCTCGCCAAAAGTAAGAATTGATGCCTCCGCTCAGGTATCATACAAAACAAACATTGATGCTAACTCTATCTACTATTCATATCTCAACTTCGACCCTAGCCTCTATAATACATTCACAAGCAAAGAGCTATCCTACACTTTTTCAGCAAAGTTCACCTACGCTCTATTCTAGATAACCAGCTGGAAATTCAGTTGATTACGGATAAATAAACAGTAAAAGCCATCCTTCGGGGTGGCTTTTAAATTAATAAGCAAAGAGGGAAACTATTGCTGCTTTCTGCTCTCCAATAAGATGAATGAGAAAGCAGGATTATCGCCTTCGGCGGGAAAATCTTCCCGCGAAATCTCGCTCCACTTATCCATACCAATTTCTGGAAAAAAGGTATCGGCCTCATAATCCTTCCAAACACGGGTAAGGTAAATTCTGTCAACTAGGTGGAGTGCTTGCCCATAAATTTCTCCTCCTCCAATAACAAAAGCCTCATCAC
>DATKTT010000020.1:0-16660 GCA_035530955.1 Williamwhitmania sp.
ACCTATTTTCGCGAGGCATTAAAATAAACCTTGATAAGGAGTTGCTACAGTTTTTGGAAGAATCGGATTTGCAAATTGTCGTAAACTAAAAAAATTATCATCTTTGCTATTCACTTCCAACTTGAAAGCAAAAACAAAAAAATAACAATCAAATACAAGCAATTATGGCAGTTGAAATTACTGATGGCAACTTTGAAGAAGTTGTAATGAAGGCAGACAAGCCTGTGGTTATCGATTTTTGGGCTGAATGGTGCGGACCATGCCGCATGATTACCCCTATTATTGCCGAGATGTCCACCGAATACGAAGGTAGAGCAGTTATTGGCAAGGTAGACGTTGATTCCAACCCCGGCATTAGCGCAAAATTTGGCATCCGTAATATTCCCACCGTTCTCTTCATAAAAGGTGGCGAAATAAAAGACAAACAGGTTGGCGCGGTTCCTAAATCCAAGCTAGTTGAAAAACTAAACGCACTTCTCTAATCGAATTAAAAGAAGCGATAACAAAAAAGAGCCCCAGTTGGAAATCCAACTGGGGCTCTTTGTATTTTTCAACAGAGATGAACGATACTACAGTACCTCAAACAGTTCGCTTACCGGCTTCCGAACCTTAGCCGCATTCACCAAATAGTCGGTTTTTGGATCGCGATAACCCAAAGCCATCAGCACCGCGCTACGCATCCCTTTCTCTTTAAGACCAAGCACCTCATCCATCATAGCATTATTGAAGCCTTCCATAGGAGTGGAATCTACTTCCAGCGAAGCGGCTGTAACCAATCCAAATCCCAACGCAATGTAAGCCTGACGTGCAGCCCAAGCAAAGTAGCTATTGGCATCCATTGGCTGAGGAGACTCCACCATTTTTCGAAAATCGGCCAGTGATTCCACCGGTACATTTCGCGTTTTAGCAATACTGTTTATGTAACCATCAACCTCTTCGTTGGTTAGGCTCTCACGTGCGGCAAAAACCAACAAATGGGACCCCTCCAAAACCTGTGGCTGAGGGCAAGCACCTGCGTGAATCTTTTTACGCATTGTTTCACTCTCCACTACAAACACCTTGAATGGCTGTATTCCAATGGAAGTTGGAGCAAGCTGTATGGCCTCCAAAATCTGATCGACCTTTTCTTTTGGCACTTTGGTGCCATTCATCCGCTTGGTGGCATAGCGCCACTTCAAATTGTTAATTAAGTTCATATTAATTAGTGTTTATTGTTTTAACAAGAATACTAAACGCACTATCTGCTCTCTAGTAACACTTCACAGGGAAGTATGTTCTAAAAAGTATAAAACAAAGGCTAAATGGAGAACTTAATAGAACTAGAACAGGTGATCGCTGCCAAAGCAAACACCTTTTGTAGTATCAGCCATACTGAAAAAAAATCCGTAGTTTTGGGAACAATCCGATGTGAAAACAAACTCGTAAGCCATGAATAAGATTCTTCTTTTCATCCTGGCGGTAACAGCCACTACCAACGCTTTTTCGCAAGACCCGGCAGTCACTCCAATGATCTCGAGCGACAACAATATGGTTATTTCGCAGGTTGCCTTCAGCAGCAATGGTAAGTACATGCTGGTAAACTCCAAGGCATACATTAGCCTAATTGAATCGGCCTCCAGCCTCACCGCTGCCTCCATCGACGCCGATGGTAAGCTGCTTTGTGCCATAGCCCTTTCACCCGATGGTAAGGTTGCAGCAACAGGCGACACAGACGGGAAAATAACCCTTTACGATATATGGGCGCAAAAATCTACCGTAAAGTACAGAGGACACAAAAGCGTAATAGTAGCCATAGCCTTTACCCCAGATGGCAGCAAGGTGGTTTCGGCTGCAACCGACCGATCTGTGCAGATTTGGAGCGCCACCAGCGGAAAAAAGATTACCTCAATCGACAACTTCAGATCACCAATCTCCTTTATTGCCATTAGCCCCGATGGGAAAACGCTGGCTACAGTAGAATCAGTATCCACAGGAGAGGTAAAGCTCTGGGATTTGAACACAGGATCAGCAATTCGTACACTCACCTTTAGCAAATCAAAAATTTCAGCCATAGCATTTTCCACCGATGGTAAAAGAATAGCCACGGGAAACACGCTATACTCGGTGGAGGTAAAGTCAACAGACGGCAGCGGTTCAATGCTTCAGTTTAAAGGCCACCACGCCCCCATCCTCTCCATTGCATTCAGCCCCGATGGCAGCTCCATCGCCTCCAGCGACATCAGCTCCGGCGTTATTCTCTGGAATTCAATTAGCGGCAGGGTGAAAAATGTTCTAAAAAGTCCTCAGGGTGACTGTTATTCCCTTCAGTTTACTCCTGATAATAAGTGGCTACTCATGCCGGGCTACAACAACCGCATTGCCCGCTGGAACATAGCCATGACGGTAAGCGATTGGTTAAACACTTTTCTTAGCGATAGAAAATCAGAAATAGAGCTCTGGGCTATGCGTAGTGAAAACGAAAATGACTCCGACTATGCCAAGCGGGTTAACGAAACCACACGCGCTGCTAAAAATCAAAAGTTCATCGATCAAGGCAAGGAGTGGCTCATGGGCTACTACCGCGATGTAATTAACTGGAGAAGTTTTGAACTTGGCACCTACAATTCCGGAAACGGAACTTTGGCACTTGGAAATAACCTGTTTGGGAACTTTGAGATTACTATTCCACAAAACAAGGTTGATGGCTTTACAAAAACGCTTCCTTCCTACCATATAATTCCCGAGCTGGTGGTCGACAATAACGAGATAGTCCCCGAAAGCCTCACCATAAAATCGAAAACAGAAACCTATACAGCCACAAGTGCAAAGCAATAATTAAAGATGAAAAAGTATATCACGCGCATTCTACTGGCCACCATTTTCTTCTCCTTTTCAAGTTTGGCATCGGCTCAAAGCGACAGCACCGCGGTGCCTTACGGGAACAATCCCACGGCTGGGCATTACGTGGAGGTTAAAGGGGCAACCCTCTACTATGAGGAGTATGGCCATGGAACACCAATGCTCATGATTCATGGAGGTCTTAGCTCTTTAGCCGATTTCTCGAAGAACATTCCCGTGCTGGAAAAACATTTTAGGGTGATTGCAGTCGATAGCAGAGGCTATGCCAAATCGTCCAACGACCTTGATTCGCTCAGCTATGAGCTGCTTACCGACGACATGGTTCAGCTCCTCGACAAGCTGCATATTGATAGCACCTATGTGGTAGGCTTTAGCGATGGTGGCGTAGTGGGACTTTACATGACTGCCAAGTATCCATCGCGCGTTATTAAGGCATTTGTTTCAGGAGCAAACTACCTTGTGGAGGGACTGGTCGACAACAACTTTGAGCGAAACGAAATGACTCTGGAAAAGGTGAAGGTTGATTCCATGTGGATACCTATGCGAACGGAGTATGCCAAGCTCAACCCAAATCCAGAGAAATTCGACACCCAAATTCAGCTCATTCGGAACATGTGGCTGCGTAATCCATACATCCCAAAGGATTTACTTGTTACAATACACAAACCTGTTTTTCTTCTTTACGGTGATAGGGATGCTATTCGCCTTGAGCATGGTGTTGAGATTTACCACCTCCTACCACAGGAAACCACCCAGCTGTGCATACTGCCCAACACCTACCACTCAACCTTTATTGAAAATCCGGAGATGGTAAACATGTTATTGATGTACTACTTTAAGGAGAGATAAAATTCAGGAGAGATTTGACATTACGAACCTCTCCTACTTTTTTATGTCGAGTAATTTTTATTCGTGCTTCTTCCTAAAGCGATAAACGAGGTATCCTACAAACAGAACACCAAGCACCAGCAGACCATAACTGATTTCGGAATAGTAACGGTCGAGCAGGGCCTTTTGGGAGTATAAGGAGTATCCCAAAATGGTAAGCACCGCATTCCATACCGCTGAACCAATCACCGTGAATAGAATAAAATCTTTTAGGCTCATGCGTGCAAGACCAGCTGGAATGGAAATCAGCTGGCGAACAGCTGGAACCAATCTACCAATTAGCGTGCTGGTTTTTCCGTGTCGAACGAAGTAGGCCTCAGCCTTTTCAACACCTTGGCGGCTAAGTAGAAGCAATCGTCCAAGACGAGATTCCGCAAACTGGTAAACAATCTTCCTTCCAAGGAAAAGTGCAAAGTAGTAGTTGAAAAGAGCACCAATTAGCGAGCCCAACGTGCTGAATAGGAAAACGAGGTATACGTTCAAATCTCCCTGAGCCGCCTTCCATGCAGCCGGTGGTATAATAACCTCGGAGGGAAAAGGAATAAAAGAACTCTCAATGGCCATGAGCAGCATTATGGTTGGATAGCTGATATGAGCCATGTACCAAGTAATTACGGTGCTAAACAGTGTCGAAATCATTGGGTGCAAATTTTATGGTGCCAAAGGTAAGAAAAGCGAAGAATTATTTACCTCCGGTGCATTAATTCCAAAATTTTACGGCATAAACCTAAAACAGAATTCCATTAGGTGTGTTAGTTGAATCAAATACCACCAAACCACAAAGCAAGCATGACAACGAAAGAGCAGAAACTTTATAGGCAAGCATTTTTTCTGGCACTGATCACCATTGGCTATAACATTATTGAAGGACTTGCCTCAACCTGGCTAGGGTTTGAGGATAAAACGCTTAGCCTGTTTGGCTTTGGCCTAGACAGTTTTATTGAAGTGGTATCCGGAATAGGCGTGGCCCACATGGTGCTGCGCATCCGCCATAACCCCGACTCAAATCGGGACATGTTCGAAACCACCGCCCTGCGAATTACGGGCTGGTCGTTCTACCTCTTAGCCGCTGGGTTGCTTCTGTCCTCGGCCTACTCACTTTACATCGGTAAGAAACCGGAAACCACCTTTTGGGGTGTAGTAATATCGTCCATCTCCATCCTCTCCATGGGCGCTTTAATTGCAGCAAAGATGCGTGTGGGCAAAGCCCTTAACTCCAAGCCCATAATTGCCGATGCAGGTTGCACCAGGGTTTGCCTCTACATGTCGCTGGTGCTGCTCGCCGCCAGTGTGCTCTACGAGCTCACCGGGTTTGGCTACTTCGATGTAATTGGCGCACTTGGATTAACTTGGTTCTCCTTTAACGAGGGGAAGGAGTGCTTTGAGAAGGTAAAAAACCTCACTGCCTGCGGCTGTGAAAATTGTCACTAATAAAAGAATAAACATTATGAACCAATGGGACGCCAGATACTCCACCGAGGAGTATGTGTACGGCACAGAACCAAATCACTTCTTTTCTGAATGTTTACGTTCGCTTAAACAAGGAAGACTGCTCTTACCGGGTGAAGGCGAAGGTCGAAATGCTGCGTGGGCAGCACAACTAAAATGGCAGGTAGACGCATTTGACCAAAGCACCGCGGGTCAAGAAAAAGCCTTTCGTTTAGCAAAAGACAGAGGCGTAAAATTCAGCTACCAAATCATGAGTGTGGAGGAATTTGGGGCAAAGCCCAACACCTACGATGCGGCTGCCATTATATTTCTGCACCTACCTCAACCACTCCGTTCCAAATTTCATCGTGCCGTGGCTGAAAGCATAAAGCTGGGTGGCCACATTATTATTGATGCTTTCTCGCAGAAACAAATTGACTTTAACTCCGGTGGGCCAAGAGATATTGAACAACTTTACTCCAAAAATTCAATTCTTGGTGACTTCCCTGACTTTGATTTCAAAATATGCCGTGAAGAAGAGACTATTCTCCAAGAAGGAAATTTCCACACTGGAAAAGCCAGCGTTCTGCGCTTCTTTGGGGAGAAGATTTAGAAAAACATCTAATGCTTAAAAAAAATGAATGCAGCATATTGAATGCCGATAATGCTAAAGAGAATTACTCATAAATTCCATTAACGGAATCGAGAAGAATCACCTCTAAAACTCCACCTCTTCTGTTTTTATCGTGTCCTTCTCAACTGTAACAATGGTATAGTAGCGCTTGCAAACACTTCCTACAACAACATAGCGAAAGCCATCGGCCTGCTTACACTCATAATCATGATTGTGTCCAAAGAAGCCAATGTCTATTCTATCTTTGAGCACAGCACGAAAAGTTGAGTCATCTGCACCTTGGAGCTGGTCATTTCCAGGAGGGATGTGCGCAAATAGGATTCGGTGCGTATAGGTTCCCCCATCGTTAAGTGTTTCCGAAAGCCAAGTAAAATTGGGAGTAGCATTATTGTTTTCCCAAACCACGTCATCGAAAAACACCAGCTGCGTATGCCGATACGAAAAGGAAAAGTTGGTGGGACCATACATCTTGTCGTAAATCAACTTCCCATTCGACAGGCAGTCATGGTTACCAATCACGGTGACAAAAGGAACCTTCAACTTTGAAATAATTTGGTGCTCCCAATCAAACTCCTTAAACAACCCCGCATCGGTTACATCACCACATACAACGGTAAATAGCACACTAGAATTTTTATTGATGCTGCTAACAGCATCGGCAAGATCGGAGTAATAGGAATGTGGATCGGAAATGACAGCAAAAACAAATGGAACGGAATCATTTTCGGCCAACGTTATTGCCCCAATGGCATCGGGATTAACGTTAGTGACCCTAACCCTAACTTCATATGGGCTATACTCCACCAAGCCGTCACATCCTGAGAGAAACAGTACTCCAGATAAAATTGTCAACACTAACCAAACCCGAGTATACCAGTACATTTCCAAAATTCTTAATTAAAGGGAAGTGGGAACACCGCTCGCGCCTACTGTGCAGAAGCCCTAATAATGCACTTTGCGCTAACCCAACCTTAACATGAAGAGCGATGATTCCCACTAAACAAAATTTCCCTTTAAAACCTTTAAACCTAAACTAATTCAATATTATCAACCTAAAAAGAACCAAAGAAAAAAGGGGAACACCGTTCGCGCTAACCCGTGCAGAAGCCCTAATAATGCACAGTAACGCTAACCCAACAAAGACAATAAAGAACGGTGTCCCACACTTCTTTTTTTAAATACTAAACAAGCCCACTAACCAATCGCACATTGTTGATATCAAAATTCAACGCTACAAATAAAACCAGATCCATTCTGACTTAAAACGTAAACCCGACTGAATGGAAAAAAAGCCGGATGAATGACCAGTTTGCAAGGTTGAACACTACCACTCAATAAATCGTCACAATAAATTATTCCTTTTCAGATATATGTATACCTCTATATTTCAGCATAAAACAAAAACACAAAATCAACACACATATTCAACCATATGGTTAATCCACATGGCAAATATAAATACGAAAATCAGAACCCAGCAAATATTAACCATATTTTTTAACATTTATGTCAACATTACTTGCGAGCCTAATAAAATCAATGAGAGAGGACATCATCCTTTGCATTTAAAAATTTCTTCGCACCTTTATTGACTAAAAAAAAGAGGATGGAAAGAAGAATTTGTGTTTTTTGCGCATCAAGCAACAAGGTTGACAAAAGCCATTTTGACGCCACCGAAATTCTTGCCAACGAACTTGTAAAACATGGCATTACCACCATTTTCGGAGGTGGTTCGGCAGGGCTAATGGGGCATTTAGCAAATACCATTCTTGCCAGAGGTGGTAAGATAATAGGAATACTCCCCCGCTTCATGGAAAAGGTTGAGTGGGGTCACAAAGGGCTCACAGAACTCATTCTAGTGGAGGATATGCACGAGCGGAAGAAGTTGCTCATTAAGGATGTTGATGCCGTGGTTGCGCTGCCGGGAGGATGCGGAACGCTTGAAGAACTTATGGAGGTAATTACCCTAAAGCGGCTCGGCAAATTCACTAAACCGGTTGTGATTTTAAACCTCAACGGCTTTTACGACCCACTCGTTGATTTGCTCCACCGTATGATTAACGAAAAGTTTATGCGCCCCGAACATGCATCTATTTGGCAGGTAGTAACTACTCCAGAGGAGATCCTTCCTGCCATTGAAAATGCGCCAGAATGGAATGCCGACAAGATTAATATTGCAGCAGTATAGTGGCTTAAGCAGTTGTGTTTCGGTAGGTGTATAGAATACTGTCGAAGAGCCTATCTTCTGTTATAGGCTTAGCTTCAAGAATGGGAGCATGGACGCCATAATGAAAAAGCTTACGGCCAATAAACACGCGCGCTTCGTCCCACAAGTTTTTGCCTAAGAATGCCTCTAGCACCTGTGTTCCACCCTCAATAATAACGCTTTGGATGGACCGCTGATAAAGAATCTCCAAGACCTGAGGCTCAATATCACGCGAGAAATCAAGGGTAACTAGCTCCAAGTTAGGACGGTCACAAAAGGGAGGCTTTCTGGTGGCAGAACCAAAGTTATTTCCAATCATTACAAGCGTTTGTTGCTCTCCGTCGAAAACATGGGAAGAGGGCGATAATCGTAGCGTACGATCAATAACAACTCGTACGGGATTATTCCCCGACCAGTCACGCACATTAAGCCTTGGATTATCCAGCTCAACCGTTTTAGTCCCGACTAAAATAGATTGCTCCTCCGACCGCCAGCGATGCACTACCGCTCTAGCCAGCTCGTTGGTTATCCAAATAGGTTTCAACTCATCGCCGGGCTTTCGCTCAATATCCACGTATCCATCAAGCGACTGCGCCCACTTTAATATAACATATGGGCGTTTTTTCTGATGAAAAGTAAAAAAACGTCTGTTTAGGTCTTTTGCTCGCTCCTCAAGCACACCCTCTACAACCTCTACTCCCGCCTCACGCAAACGAGCAATGCCACGTCCAGCAACTTCAACAAAGGGATCACGGCTTGCCACCACTGCTCTCGGAATTCCAGAGGTAATTATTAAGTCGGCGCAAGGAGGCGTTTTTCCAAAATGGCTGCATGGCTCCAAATTCACATAAATGGTGGATTCCCGAAGAAGGCCTTTGTCCAGCACCGAATTTATCGCATTTACCTCCGCATGGGCTTTGCCGTATTCAGCATGAAATCCTTCACCAATAATTTTTCCTTTATGCACAATCACCGAACCAACCAACGGGTTCGGCGCTACGCTACCAAGCCCATTAAGTGCCAGCTGAAAGCAGCGCTCCATAAAATGTTCGTGTGAATCTAATCCACCCTCCATTAATTTTGCTTTATTTCCTTTGTATGGTTAACTTGTGACTTTAGCCTATTGGTCTGGTTGCAAAGTTAAAAACTGCCAGTTACCTTTACACCATATTGTGCGCTAATTTATAAAATTGCAACCGCATTTAGTTTACCATGCCCGAAAATAAAACAGACAGCTACCACAATGCATTTCGCTTCTTAGAGGAGTCAATAACCCCAATCTATGGAAAGCAGGAGGCCTCATCTATTGCAAAACTCTTTCTTGAGGACACTCTCAATATAAGCAGCTATGAAATATTTCTTTACCCCGATCACCAGGTGGACCAGCTGGGGCAATCAAGAATTATTGCAGGTGCAGAAAAGCTAATTCACGGAATGCCGGTTCAGTATGTTATTGGCAAGACTGAATTTGTAGGGTTACCATTTGTTGTTACCCCCGATGTATTAATTCCTCGGCCCGAAACCGAAGAGCTACTTTGGTGGATTGTTTCCGACCTGCAGAGTGAAGAGGTTTGCATCCTCGACATCGGCACGGGCAGCGGTTGCTTGGCGGTTACCATGTCGAAAATGCTATCGAAGGCAACGGTGTTTGCCACCGATATCTCATTGAATGCACTCTCGGTAGCAGAGCAAAATGCAAATCAAAACCAAGCAACCGTTCATTTTCTACACGACAACATGCTTGACCCGGGCATTGAGCTACGTAAGCTAAATTGTGAGGTTATCGTAAGTAACCCACCCTACATAACCGAAAAAGAGAAGAAACAAATGCACAGCAACGTTCTGGAATACGAACCCCATCTAGCGCTGTTCGTGCCCAACGAAGACCCGCTCAAGTTCTACAAAGCAATTTGCGACTATGCGTTGGTATCCACCCTACCCAAAACAACCGTTTACCTCGAAATAAACGAGTCATTTGGAACCGAAACAGCGGAGATCTTTCAGAAAAAAGGGTTCACTACCGAAATTCGAAAGGACATCAACGGCAAGGAACGGATGATAAAAGCAGTTAAGGAGCAATAGCGTGGCCTATCCAAAGCGAGAAAGAGCAGCAATGAAGCCGGATATGGCGCTTCAACGGTTGATGGCCATTTGCAGCCGCAAGGAGACCAGCGAGTGGGAGGTTTTGAAAAAACTCTCCACTTGGAAAGTCGACCCCGAAAAGCACCAGAGCATACTTAAAGATCTGACGAAACAGGGTTTCGTGAACAACCAACGGTTTGCCATAGCATTTGCACACGACAAAGCCCGATTCAACAAATGGGGCCCAAGAAAAATTGAGCAGGCACTTTCGATACAAAAGATTGACCCAACTGTAATCAAAGAGGCATTGCAGAAAGTTGAAGAGGTGCAGGGCGCTGAGGTGCTCATTGATCTGCTGAAACGAAAGGCCTCTTCGGTAAAGTGGGAGAACAAAAACGATCTAAAGGTGAAGTTGATCCGGTTTGGCCTCTCGCGTGGGTTCGACTACAGCAACGTAATGACAGCCGCTTCAGCAATTGCAAAAACTGCAGATAACAACTTCGATGAAAACTAGCAACCTCTTCATACAACCATATTATTCACCAAAATATTTACCCAATGAAGCAATTGGCAGTAATCGCAATTACCACACTTGCACTTATGTCGTGTAGTACAAAAAATGAAAAATCGTTGGCTGATGTTAGGCCCGTTGTAGATACCGTTGGCTTTGCCCATCTGGATTGGCAAACCGATTCGGTGATTGTGCGCACTGAAGAAACTTACGCCTCCGAACTCCAAAAGGTTGGAATGGACAGCACTACCGCATGGCGGCTAGCCATCTGTCCCCACGATGACTACACCTACGTTGGGTGGCTCTATCCAGCCCTTTTAAAAAATATTAAGGCAAAAACCGTAATCATCTTTGGTGTAGCCCACAAGGCAAAGCATTTTAACCTGGCGGACAAGCTGGTATTCGATAGCTACCCTGCTTGGCATGGCCCCTACGGAAATATTAACCCTTCGCCACTAAGGGAGGAAATTATGAAAGCCCTGCCCAACAACACCTACCTCGTTCACGACAGCCTTCAAACGGTTGAACACTCCGTGGAGTCCATGCTTCCCTTTTTGCAGCACTACAACCCCAATGTTGAAATAGTGTCGATACTTGTCCCATACATGTCATTCTCGAGGATGCAAGAAATTGCCCAGCCACTGGCCGAGGCAATAAACCAATCGATGAAAAAGCACAACCTCAAATGGGGCAAGGACGTAGCATTGCTTATTACCACCGATGCCGTGCATTATGGCGACCAAGATTGGGGTGGCAAAAATTACGCACCATACGGCACCGATAGTCTAGGATACCAAAAGGCCGTGGCGCATGAGCATGTTATAATTGACAGCTCACTTACCGGAACCCTCACGATAGACAGAGCAAAAAGATTCTTCGATTACACTGTTGACCCCACCGACTACCACGAATACCGATGGACCTGGTGCGGTCGTTACAGCGTTCCCATGGGATTGTTAACAGCCCAACAGCTACAGCAACTTACCGGGGAGGCAAAGCTAAACGGAGAGCTAATTGGCTACGCCAACAGCATCGACCATAAGCCACTACCAGTGAAGGACCTTCGCATGGGAAAAACAGCCATCGCAACCATGCATCACTGGGTGGGTTACGCTGCAGTAGGTTACCGATAATAAATACAACTAGGTGTAGATTGGCTTATATATAATAGAGGTATGTGTTTTAAAGGTGGGAGCATAACGCAAGCAATAATTTAAATAACGAAACTGAAATTGTAATACCACCAATCATGCAAACAGCTACCTTTGAACCTGAAAAAATTAACATACCGGTATCAAAATAATTACCATATGAAAACAACTTCCAGAATGATGTACCAGCGAGTTATGACTATTTTCAGCTCGCTCATGACCTTCTTTTATCTAGGCATTGGATTCTACTTTCTCGTTACCGACACTTTTGCCTATATTGACAAAGCAATAAGAGTAATATTTGGAATATCCTTTATGGTTTATGGACTTTATCGGGCATTTCAATCTTTCTATAAAATCCGTGATTCTTTCTTCTCTGCGTCAGAAGAGGAAGAGGAGGCGGATAAATCTTAAAGGCTTTCTCACTACATTCTGGCCGTTACCCGATTTTGTCATTTGGAAAAAACGGTGAGAACTTAAAACCGAAACTAACAATATTGAAGCGGTGACGAAATAACAGAATAGTGATGGAGGTATAACGTATATGATTTTTTTTTAATATTGCTGCACTTATTCCATGGCTTTCAACCTCATAACTAAACACAATGAACTTGCTTGTTAAAATAATAGCAAAGACCGGAATAGCATTAGCCTTGCTGCTAATGATGAATGCATGTCATACTGGGTCAAACAAGACTTACGATGAAACCCCAACCCGCGGAAATATTAAGATAACGGTAGACGAATCGTATCAGCCAATAATAGATGCGGAAATAGCAACATTTACAAGCCTATATCCCTATGCTAAAATTACGCCTTCCTACAAACCGGAGGTGGACGTTATCAACGACTTTATGAACGACTCGGTGCAGGTAATTGTTGCGAACAAGAAGCTTACCGACCTGCAGGTTAAATATCTAAGGGATACACAAATTGTCGTTAGAACAACAGCATTTGCCGATGATGCCATTGCATTGATTATCAACAAGGCCAACCGCGATACTCTGTTGGAATACAAGAACATTCAAGACATTTTTCTCGGTAAGATTAAGCAATGGAGTCAGCTTGACCCAAAATCGAGACTTGGGAAAATTGGTGTAGTTTTCGACAACACCAAGTCGAGCAATGTAAGGTATTTCAAAGAAAGGTTCAACATAACAGACAGCCTGCCAGACAACTTTTACGCCATGCAGACCAACGAGCAGGTGATTAACTACATCGCTCGGAATAAGAGTGCAATGGGAATAATAAGCGTCAACTGGATAAGTAATCAGCATGACTCAATCGTACGAAACTTTATTGAGCGTGTTAACGTGGTTGCGGTTTCACAGCCATACGACAACAACTCTTTCTACCGGCCTTACCAAGGCTCCATTTATGACAAATCATACCCATTTATAAGAGAAGTTTACCTTATTTCAAGAGAAACGTTTGTGGGTTTAGGATCAGGATTTATTTCATGGGTGGCAGGTGATCAAGGACAAAGAATTATCCTTAAATCGGGCTTAGTCCCTGCAACAATGCCCATTCGTTTAATACAAGTTAAGCACTAATTCTCGACATTAATTGAAAATGTTATGCGTAGCATTCGAATTACTCTAGCATCTGTGTTTACAGGCTTGTTGAGCATCGTAGCATGCAGTACAGCCTTCGGACAAGACCTTCAAACTGCCATTGGCCTTACAAAAAGCGAGCAGTATGAGGAAGCGGAAAAGATTTTCACCCAGCTGGTTCAAAAAGAGCCAACCAACAGTAACTACTACTTTTACTATGGTGAAAATATTCTTCGTGGTTACTTTTCCGACACCATTTCCAACTCGCTCAAGGTATCGATGGGGCTGGCAAAGGATCAGTTTGAAAAGGGCATTAAGGCCGACAGCCTAAACCCGTTGAACTATGTTGGTTTAGCCAAGGTGGCTTTCTATCTCGACGACGATCAAGCCGCCGCCAACTATAGAGTTAGGGCACATATGCACCTGCCGCCATACAAAAAGGTGAGCAAGATTGCTGATCCAAAAAACTATGCCTTCGCGTTGGCAAAGCTGGCTGAGTCTTATATCAAGGACGATGCAGTAGACACTTCTCGTGCACTTCCGCTGATTAGGGAAGCCAAGGCTATTGATCCAAAAGATCCCGAAATCTTTATCATTGCAGGTGACATCTACATTGATGCAAAAGATGCCTCTACCTCCATTAAAAATTATAATATGGCCAACTATCTTGAGCCAAATTCGCCAACGGCCAATATGAAAATTGGCACGATTTACATGAAGAGTAGGTCATTCCAAGCCGCCATTCCATACTACGAGCAAGCAATTGGCCAAGACGCCAACTATGCTCCAGCTTATCGTGACCTTGGTCAGCTCTATTCCTTAGCTGGTATGTTCGACAAATCCGAGACTTACTATAAAAAGTACTTGGAAATAACTAACGGCAACCTTCCTGCAAAAGTTAGCTATGTGAACTCTCTTTACTATGCCAAAAAATATGATCAGGTAATCTCCAACGTGGAAGAGATTTTTAAGGTTGACCAATCAAGAACTTACCTAAACCGTATTGCAGCATACTCTTGTTTTGATAAAACTCCGCAAGACTTGCCATTAGCGCTTAAGTATATGAACACCCTCTTCAAAGAAATGCCTGAGGAAAGGCTTATCCAGAAGGACTACATATACTATGCTAAAATCCTAATAGCCCAAAACAAGAATTACCCCAAACTACTGCAGGATTCAACCCAGCTCAGCCAATCGTTGGCGGCAATAAACGTAAAGTATGAGGATGCAACTGGTTCTAACAAGGATAAGATGAAACCTCAGGTTGATACGTTAACCTCACAGCTGAACAATGTTACAGCCCAGCTGAAGGTTTCCAACGATCAACTCAACAAAGCATTCGATTCATATAATAAAGCCCTTACTTTCACACCCAACAATAGGAGTTTGGAAACAGAAATCGCTATGGCGAACTATAACTTAGGTCGCTATAACCAAGCCGCAGAAGGGTTTGAAGGAATGCTTAACGCCAACACAAGCGACGCCACGCAGTATCTGCAAATCGGTAAACTATACTACTTAGCCAAAAACTTCACAAAAGCCGAAAGCCTCTTTAGCCAAGTTACCACAAAATTCCCAGCGGAACTCTCCGGCTATGTTTGGCTCGCTAATACTTCCTCTTCAATGGATCCAGACTCAAAGTCGGGGTTGGCACTGCCAACATTTCAAATGGTAATCGAAAAGGGTCGGGTTGATAGCGTTAAAAATGCCACTGAAATATACAACGCTTACCGTTACATGGGATATTACTATTTGCTCAATAAGGATTACGAGAAATCGAAAGCCTACTACACCATGATGCTCAACCTTGCCCCAACGAACAAGGATTTTAAAGCCAACGGTTACAACAACCTTGCTACCATGTACTACCAACAGGGGAACTACGACAAAGCGATGGAGTGCTGCAATAGTGCGTTATCAATCGATCCCTCAAACAATAATGCTAAAGCATTAATCCAGGCCCTCAAGATTGCGATTAGCAGGAAGCAAGCCATCAATCCTAATTTGCTTACCGGGGTAGTAAGGAGCGCATCGGGTCAGCCAATAACAAGCGCATCGGTTCGTGTAAAGGACACAGCTGCTGAGACGCTTACTGGGTTAAAGGGCGATTTCTCCTTTGAAATCCCGGAAGGTTCAACCGTCCTAATTGTTTCGGCAAAAGGATTTACTAGCAAAGAAGTGCCAATTACTAAAGCGCGATCGTACAATATTACGCTCCAATAAGTTGCCATAAATAACATTAAAAAAGCAAGGTTGCCAAGAAGGTAACCTTGCTTTTTTTGCTTCTAATTTCGAATAGCCTGAAAGTAGAATTTTAAGAAACCTTGAGAAAAACGATGTTTTCTTGAAATATTTTGTGACAAATTGCCTTCTATACTTTCCTTTAATTATCGACTTAGGAAATGGCCAAACTGCTTCTATCCTCGGCCTAAAAACACACTTTTTTTATTCTTTAAAACACATTACATAAAAAAAACATTGAAGTGCAAATGGCAGTGTATCAACCACAAAAAATAATTTGCATACCTTGCAAAAGGTATTCTCCCAAGATATATATTTGTGCCGTAGTTAACCTTAGTCAAAACTAATAATACGACTATGAATAAACAAGGAAGTGCATTAAAAGATGCATTGCAATCAATTTTCGTTTCTGGAGCAATTATTATTGCTTTTTTGGTTTCCCTCTACCTCTATTTTCAAATCATGGGAAGCCCTGCAAATTTTGAAGGTGGAAATCCCAAGGGACAGCCACTACCTGGAGACTATCTAGGAATTATTTACAAGGGGGGGTACATTGTGCCACTTTTGATGACCATCGTTCTTACATTAGTTATCTTCACTTTTGAGCGATTCATCACCCTTGGAAGAGCAAAAGGAAAAGGAAGGCTTAGCACCTTTGTTAGGAAACTTCAGGGAATGCTGAATGAGAACAAGATTGAGGATGCTTTAGTGGCATGCGATGAGCAAAAAGGCTCATTAGCCAATGTGGTTCACGCAGGATTAATCCGTTACAGAGACCTTCAGTCGGATACTGCATTAGAAAAAGATCAAAAAATTCTATCTATTCAAAAATCACTCGAAGAGGCAACAGCTCTTGAAATTCCAATGCTCTCTAAGAACATGGTTATTTTCTCAACTCTAGCCTCTATTTCGGTGCTTATCGGTCTTATTGGAACAGTATTGGGTATGATCCGTGCATTTGCCGCTCTTGCTTCATCTGGTGCACCGGACGCATTGGCTTTGGCAACTGGTATTTCCGAGGCTCTTATCAACACTGCATTTGGTATCACAGGCTCCACCATCGCAATTATTATGTATAACTACTTCTCAACAAAAATTGATGGCTATACATTCCGTATCGATGAGGTT
>DATKTT010000021.1:0-12478 GCA_035530955.1 Williamwhitmania sp.
CTCCTCCTCCTTCATTGAATAGGAAATGTTCCCAATGTAAATAGTCATAGCTAAAGAATTAGTAAATAAAACCTTAACTAAGGTATGCCAAAAAACAAAGCAAGTCAAAAAAAGTGCCCTATTGGAGCACTTTTTTTAAAAATAATTGACGAATTACGTTAGCTTATCATCGAAACCATTACTGCTTTGATAGTGTGCATGCGGTTTTCGGCCTCATCAAATACTATTGAAGCACCCGACTCAAATACCTCTTCGGTAACCTCCATTTCGCCGATGCCAAATTTTTTATACATGTCCTGACCAACCGCGGTTTCACGGTTGTGGAAGGCAGGAAGACAATGCATAAACTTAACATTTGGATTACCGGTAGCCTCCATGGCTGCCTTGTTTATCTGGTATGGTTTCAGCAGCTTAATGCGTTCTTCCCAAACACTCTCGGGCTCTCCCATCGATACCCATACGTCGGTGTACAAAAAGTCGCAACCCTTAACCCCAACCTTTACATCCTCCGTTAGGGTAATTTTAGCACCTGTCTCCTTTGCAATCTCGCGACACTTGGCAACAAGTTCCTCATTAGGCCAGCATGCCTTTGGAGCGGCTGCTCTAAAGTCCATACCCATTTTTGCCGCACCAACCATAAGGGAATTGCCCATGTTATTGCGTGCATCGCCTAAATAACAAAATGCAACTTTTGATAGAGGTTTGTCGGTATGCTCACGCATGGTAAGAAAGTCGGCAAGAATTTGAGTAGGATGAAACTCGGTGGTCAACCCATTGAAAACTGGAACGCCAGCATAGGCACCCAGCGTTTCAACTATTTCCTGAGAATAACCACGGTATTCAATACCATCATACATGCGTCCAAGCACGCGTGCGGTATCCTTCATGGATTCCTTTTTACCCATTTGAGAACCGGAAGGTCCAAGATAGGTAACGTGCGCACCTTGATCAAGTGCAGCCACCTCAAATGCACAACGAGTACGGGTAGAATCCTTTTCGAAAAGAAGAACAATATTTTTCCCCTTCATCATCTGCTGCTCTGTTCCGGCATATTTAGCAGCCTTAAGGTCGGCAGCAAGATTTAGCATAAAATCAATCTCCTTTGGAGAAAAGTCGAGAAGCTTTAAGAAGCTCCTATTTTTAAGATTGAAAGCCATAATTATTGTTTTAGTAAGTTTTTCTAGATGCGAAATTAACCATTTTAGTTTTCGTAGTGCATGGTGATTTTGGTGCCATACGACATGTCCTCAAGTTTTGTGGCCTCCGTAATAACACTCATTGAACCACCCTGCTCAATGAATTGAAGACAAGCCCGAATTTTGGGTGCCATGTTACCCTCACCAAACATACCTTCAGCAAGGTATTTATCGGTGTCTGCCTTATCTAAAAACTCTATCTTTTTCTCTCCTGGCTTTTTATAGTTAATATACACATAAGGAACATCGGTGAGTATATAGAACTCATCAGCTTTAATCCTAGCAGCAAGCAATGCCGATGCTGAATCTTTATCGATTACGGCCTCTGATGGTCTAACATTCCCTTTTTCGTCAATGTACACAGGAACTCCACCACCTCCAGCAGCAATTACAATCACGCCTTCTCTAGCAAGCTCTTCGATTATTGTTTCATTCATTATTTTAATTGGCCGTGGGGACGGTACCACCCGACGCCAACCACTAACGGTATCCTTAACCTCCTCCTTAAATATCCATCCTTTTTCCTTTGCCAATGCATCGGCTTGCTCCTTGGTGTAGCTTTTTCCAACTCTTTTAGTAGGATTTTTGAAGGCAGCATCATCCTTGTCTACCACAACTGAGGTTACAAGGCATACCACCTCCTTTTCAATGCCATGCTTGTGCAATACGTTGCGTAGCATTCGCTCAATCATGTAGCCAATACCACCTTGGGAATCGGCAACGCACACGTCTAATGGCATTTGCGGAATTCCATACGTTTGTTCACCGGCATCATTACGCATAAGGATGTTTCCAACCTGCGGGCCATTGCCATGTCCGATCACTAGGCTGTATCCCTCTTTGATTAAGTATACAAGATTTTCAAGCGTATCCTCTGTATTCTGCTCCTGCTCGTCAATGGTTCCCATTTGGTTTCCGCGAAGCAGCGCATTTCCACCTAACGCTACAACTGCTAATTTGTTCATACACAATTTGTTAATTTATTAGACTGAAAGGAACAAAGCTAAAAATTGTTTTTTAAAAAACAAGCGACCATTATCATTTTGCCTATGCTATCCACTAGATACACCAAACTGGCCTTGGACACCTAATGGCTAATAAAAAACAGGGAGATTGAACAGCAGAAACAGTTATACTGCCAAAGAAATTCTTAAATTGCAGAAAAATATACTATGAATAGGCTTCCAAAACAGCTATACATCTGCTTCATAACAGGTTTATTTCTTTTTTCATGCAACTCCAATAGATCCCTTACACAGGAGGGCACGGTGGTCTACCAAATTACCTATCCAGACGACACGGCTAAAACGCTTCCAACCCAAATGACGATTAAGTATAGTAACAACATGATAAACACTCAAATAGAAGCATTGTCTGGAGCGGTTAGCATCACCTACATTGAAAATAGGGAAACCAAAGTAAGCCACTATCTCATCAAGCTCCTCAACAAAAAGCTATTCTATACTGACTCAACAGGTAACTTTGGGGCATCCTTCCTATATCAAGACATGCCTTCCATTACCATTACACCTCAAAAGGGCAACAAGAAAATTCTTGGCTACAACTGCCAGGTGGCAACATTTCACATTAACGATTCCAGCCAAGCCTCCTTTGATGTGTACTACACTAAAGAGATAGGCCGGCCAAATCCAAACCAGAATACGCCATTCGAGCAGATTGATGGGGTGATGCTGCAATTTGGCATGGTGATGGCTCATAGAAAGGTAATAATTGAAGCCTCAAAAATTGAAAATAGCGGTACCGACATTAGCAATTTTACAGTTCCAACTGGTTATAAAAGAATTAACAAAGAAACTTTACTAGAAGTTTTTAAGCTTTTTAAAATGCAGTAGTATTAACCATCCGTAAAAACGTTACTCAGTTTTTCCATATTTTATTTAGCTTTGCAACATAAAGCACACTATTATTCTGCGAATAACGTTTTTTCACAAGCAAGCTAAATGGGAAAAAAAGAAAGCCAAAAATCTGATTCTAACCCTTCGACCAAGAAGGGGTTTCATCGCGACGAGCGTTTTAAGTTCATTGCGGGAGTGTTTATTTTCCTCTTCTCGCTCTACCTCCTAATTGCGCTAATTTCATTTGTGTTTACCTGGAAAGCCGATCAAAGTTTTGGCTGGCAAAATGTATTTTCCGCCTCCGATATTCGGGTAGAGAACTGGGCCGGGAAAGCTGGAGCCTTCTTAGGAAACCTTTTCATGAGTGATGGATTTGGCTTAGCAGCTCTGGTATTTCCCTTAATATTTGCACTTGGTGGGTTGCGGTTAATGAAGCTTCGGCCATATCCTTTTCGCAAATCAAGCCGAATATTGCTAATCTCTGCCATTCTAACTTCGTTGATATTTGGTTTTCTTTTTGGGACAGCACAAGGCTATATGGGAAATGGGCTTGGCGGTGCGCATGGCGTTTTTGTCACTAAATGGATGAATAGCTTCTTGGGGAAAGTTGGGACCGCAATGCTGCTGCTATTTGCCATGGCTACCTTCCTCGTTTTCACAACAAAGAACGCCTTCCACTGGCTTAACCGTAGTGTAGTATATATTCACGACCTGTTTAAGAAAAAGGAGTCTGATGTAGTGGCGGCAGAAAACCCAGCATGGGCTAATGGTATCGGCACTCCCACTACCTCAGTAAAAAATCCAATCACGGGTGCTACAGCGGGTGAGCAAAGCGGACCTAACCGAGGCTTGAAAGAAAAAGACCATTCTCTTGAAATGGAGGTAATAAGCATAGGATCCAAGAACGCAGAAATTTCATTGGCGCCAGAAGCTACTGAAAACCTAGACAACAACTTTTCAAAAAAAATTGACGAGAAAAGCATTGGTTTCACCACCTCTATATCGAATACAGAAAATGCACAAAACAAGGTTGTTGACAACTTCGGAGAGGTTGAACTACTGGTAGAATCAGTAGCAGAAGAAGAATTGGCAAACCCCCATACAGGCAGTCAGGACATTTACGACCCAACCCTTGACCTTTCAGCATTTATAAAGCCACCGATTGAACTACTGGAAGAATACAAGGGTAGTGTTGCTGCTGTTTCCAACGAAGAGCTTATCTCGAATAAAAATAAAATTGTTGAAACCCTTGCCAACTATAAAATTCAAATAGATAAAATAAAGGCGACCATAGGACCTACCGTAACACTGTATGAAATAGTTCCAGCGCCCGGGGTTCGGATCTCAAAAATTAAAAGTCTGGAGGACGACATTGCGTTAAGTTTAGCTGCGTTGGGTATTAGAATTATTGCACCAATTCCAGGAAAAGGAACTATTGGCATCGAAGTTCCCAATCTTAATCCGGAGGTAGTCTCCATGCTTTCGATAATTAAATCGGCTAAGTTCCAAGAGTCAAAATATGAGCTGCCACTCGCCTTGGGTAAGACAATTAGCAACGAAACCTTTGTTATTGACCTTACTAAAATGCCTCACCTACTAGTTGCCGGGGCAACAGGGCAAGGTAAATCGGTGGGGTTGAATGCCATGCTCACCAGCTTACTTTACAAAAAGCATCCCTCACAACTCAAATTTGTGCTGGTTGACCCTAAAAAAGTTGAATTAACGCTATACTCCAAAATTGAACGCCACTTTCTAGCTAAACTACCTGACGCAGAGGAGGCCATTATTACCGACACCCAAAAGGTAATTTACACGCTCAACTCGCTGTGCAACGAGATGGATGGCCGATACGACTTACTAAAACTTGCTCACGTACGAAACATAAAAGAATACAACGAGAAGTTTGTATCGCGCCGGCTCAATCCCGAAAAAGGCCACAAATACTTACCTTACATTGTTGTTGTAATCGACGAGTTTGCCGACCTTATAATGACAGCCGGAAGAGAAATAGAAACACCAATTGCTCGGCTCGCCCAGCTTGCACGAGCCATTGGTATTCACCTAATTATTGCGACACAGCGGCCAACTACTAATATTATTACCGGAGTTATTAAAGCCAACTTTCCGGCTAGAATTGCGTTTAGAGTTTCAGCAATGGTTGACTCACGTACAATTCTAGACAGCCCCGGTGCAAACCAGCTAATCGGCCGTGGCGATATGCTAGTATCAACAGGTAGTGACCTCATTCGCGTTCAATGCGCCTTTGTTGACACCCCTGAAATAGAACGCATTACCGACTTTATTGGAAACCAGCGAGGCTATTCCTCCGCATTTTTCCTTCCCGAATACAAGGGAGAGGAAGGAAGCGAATCGGCTGAAGTTGACCTTTCCAAAAAGGATGACCTATTTGAAGAAGCAGCGAGGGTTATTGTAATGAACCAGCAAGGTTCCACTTCACTAATACAGCGAAAGTTCTCCATTGGCTATAACCGCGCCGGGAGAATAATTGACCAGCTAGAAGCGGCAGGAATTGTAGGCCCATTTGAAGGGAGCAAAGCGCGGCAAGTCCTTATAACGGACGAGATGTCGTTAGAACAACTATTTTCTCATATCAATAGCAACATTCACCGATAATTTTAACAAACTACATAGCATGAAAAAAATCCTATTCTTAGCACTTCTTATGATTCCTATGTTTGCATTTTCGCAAAAGGATCAACGTGCAAAAGACATCCTTGAAGATTTTTCAAAAAAGACAAAGGGGTATAAAACGATGTATTCCGAATTCTCCTTTACTTTGGAAAATCAGCAGGAACACATTAAGGACACACACAAGGGTACCATAACCCTCAAGGGACGAAAGTATGTGCTTGACTTGATGGGCACCGTAACCTACTTTAACGGCAAAACCAAATGGACTTACCTCAAGGAAGCCAACGAGGTTAATATCCTCGAACCAAAAGAAGGCGATGGAGGTGTGCTTGATGATCCAGCAAAACTATTTACAGTTTACGACAGAGATTTTAAGTATAAGTTTAAGGAGGAAACAACCATAAACAAGGTACCTGTTTATGTAATTGACCTCTACCCAAAAAGCCTTGCGGTTACCTACACGATTGTTCGGTTTTCATTCAACCAAAAAACGATGGAGCCAGTTCAAATAAAATATTTCAGCAAGGATGGTAACCGATATACACTCGATATCAAGAAATTTGAACACGATATTCCTGTGAGCGAGGATGCATTTACCTTTCCCACAGCAAAATATCCTGGAGTAACAGTAAACGACCTAAGATAATCAACATCTTTTTAGAATAAAAAAGAGGGAGCCTACTCCCTCTTTTTTATTGAGGATATACCACCCGAACGTGGTAAATATTGAGCAATTTTTTCTTAAAAACAGTTTTTATTGTTGTAATATCCTTAAACGTGATATCGGCCTCGGCAAACTGATCTTCCTGCTGCTGAAAATTAACGATGGACTCAACCAATTCATCGATGGATTCGGCCGTAACATTACTCAAACTTCGGGAGGCAGCCTCCACCGCGTCGGCCATCATGAGCACGGCAGTTTCCTTGCTCATTGGACGAGGACCAGGATAGCAAAATGAGTCATCAAGGCCTCCTTCTGGAAACTTACTACGATACAACCGGTAGAAATACTGAACCTTGGAGGAGCCATGGTGTGTTCGGATAAAGTCAATGATTTGTTCTGGCAACTTATACTTTCGAGCAATTTGCACACCATCGGCCACATGCTTTACTATGATTTTAGCGCTCTCCTCAAATTCTATATTGTGGTGCGGATTAAATTCAGAAACCTGATTCTCAATAAAGTAGATCGGGTTATTCAATTTTCCAATGTCGTGATACAGTCCACCAATTTTAACCAGCAAAGGATTTCCGCCAATTTGAAAAACCGCAGCCTCAGCCAACGTGGAAACCTGCAACGAGTGTTGGAAGGTACCGGGTGCCTCCTCTGCCAACCTGCGCAGCAGCTCCTGGTTATGGTCCGAAAGTTCCATGAGAGTTGTATCTGACAGGAATCCGAAGACCTTTTCAAACACGTAAACTAGCTGGTAGGTAACCAATATAAGGAACGCATTTCCTAAAAACCAAACATAATCGAACCAGACAATGTTGCTAAAGTTACCCTCCTTAAGCAGGTTAAGCGCGAAAAAGATTGAAGCATATACCAAAAACACATAACCTGTTGCAACAAAAAGTTTTCCTCTCCTATATGCATTCGTTAGGCTAAAAATAGCCACCACACCAGCTACAAAGTTTATAAAGATAAATTCAAATGAGTTTGGTGCCTGAAAGCCTACCAGCATTATTGTTATTAAATGGATAAAGAGAGCAAGTCGGCTATCATAAAACGTTCGCACGAAAATTGGAACAACCACAAATGGAATCAAGTAGATGCTGACTGTGCTGGTGCTCATAACCCATGCCGAGATAGCAACCATGGTTACCACCAGAAGAATTATAAAGAGTATTTTTCTGACGGACTGCAAAATATCACGCCGAAAGTGAAAAAGGAATAGGTAAAGAATGAGCATACAAATGCCAACCAAAAAAGAATGACCCAAAAGCAATATGTACTCTTGACCTGAAAAGCCCAGCCGCGACTCATACTCATGCTTGAGAGATTCGAGCACCATGAAGGTATTTGCATCAACAATGTCGCCCTTCGCAACGATTCGTTCCCCTGACTGAACCATCCCGCTGGTTAACGAAACCGATCCCAGCAACTCCGCTTTAACCTTGGAAGTTTTGTCCTTGTCGAACTTTACATTTGGAACAATTACACGCTCAAGTCCAGCATCACGAGCAAACGCCAATGCCTGATCCTCTGTTCGGAAAAAAGAGGATGCCAACTTATTCACCAAGTATTCCATGGCCATTTTAGGAGTAAAAAGCTCTCCCGAAATGGTCTCATACGCAAAATCGTTATGTAAAACAACCACTGGCACATCATTACTGGTACCATCAAAGAACTGATTTGCATCGGATAGGCTAACTACACCCTTGCCATACACAAATCTAAAACACTCCGTCATAAGATTGCTAACCGATTCTTCCTGCTTCACCATAGAAAGGTTAGGGTTCCTAAGCGTCGAAAAACGAAATGGAAAGTTCTGCTGTTGCTGCTTTCGAGTAAGGTAATCGGCTACACCCCTACTTGCCTGAGCTACAACGCCATTTACGGTAGTGCTATCAAAGTCGAAGTAAGGTTTGAAAGACTTCAACACAGCGCTCTTTTCTTCAAGAAGCCGAGCATCGCTTTTATAAATAGGAAAATCGAAAGGAGCAATAAGCGTTTCGTGACTCCATGGTCTACCCTTTTGAAATTCGAATTTGAACTTCCCTTCATGAGGCAAGATGGAGATTACAGCCACTGTGGCAGCGGCAAAAATAACAACTCGAAGAATTGCTCTCAAATTATTTTTAGTAAGCTTTATCATCAAAAACCTTTCCCTTGGTAGTAAAATTCCTTAACTTTCAAGCATTGAACAAATGTACAAAAATTACGCTAACATGGGAAAGTTCCCGTTTAAATACAACCTGAACAGCAAAAAGGCCATAGCGGTGGAAACCATCGTCCCAATGCGAAGAGAGCCTTCAGAATCCTCAGAAATGGTATCGCAGCTACTGTGGGGCGAACCGGTTGAGATTTCTGAAACCGCTGAATTGTGGCTGCTGGTTCAGTCAATGGCCGATGGATATCAAGGCTGGGTTAGCAGCAATATGGTTAAAATACTCTCCGATGCAGAATTTGCCACCATTGCCAATGCCAATCTAATAATTACCTCAATGGCAGACCAATGCCGTATTGGGGAAGCAAGCATGGAATACACAATGCCACCCGGTGCATTTATTTTCGAAAGGGAGCAAAAGGGAGGCTGCTTTCATCCAACTGCAGGACCCCTAACGTTCAACGACCAAGCCACTACAGCAAAACCTACAGATATTGTTACCACTGCGATGCATTTTATTAATGCCCCCTATCTATGGGGTGGCAAATCCATCTTTGGACTCGACTGCTCTGGTTTTACACAAACAATATATCGAATACACGGCATATTTATACCTAGAGATGCATCACAACAAGCATTAACAGGCAAAACTGTCGACTTTATTACGGAAGTTCAGCCTGGGGATCTTGCATTTTTTGACAACGAGGAAGGGCTTATAACACACGTTGGCCTTATTGCTCCTGAGGGCAAAATCATACATGCATCCGGTAGGGTAAGAATAGATAGTATTGATCATCAAGGAATTTTCAATACCGAAAAAAGAATTTACACCCATAAGCTGCGTATAATCAAGCGAATTATTTTACCATAAAACCGCCAACTTATGATACGCTATCAATTGCTTGGTTTTTTTATTGCCGCCTTGGTTGTCGGCTACCTTATTTATCGCAGACACTTCTATGAAAAGGATGATGGGGATCAGCTAGACGAAGAGGAAGATAACGACAAGCAGTCCTAGCCAACCTTGCCCAGCCTCAATAAAGAAAGGCCCAGAAGGCCTTTGCTTTAATCTAATAATATATCTTCAATTAGTTAATCATCCCAGCACAAACGGTAGCATTTGTAGCCTCATCAATCAGTATAACGCTACCGGTATTTCGGTTCAGGTTATAGGAGTCGAAGAAAATGGGCTTTGTAAGCTTAACGCGAAGTAAAGCAATGTCGTTAGGGCCAACCTGCTTATCGTCTAATACCTTTTCCAAGGTATTAATATTAACCTTGTAGACGATCTCCTTTACAATGCATCGCAGCTCTGATGAGGCATGCCTTAGGATATACTTTCCACCAACTACGACTGGCTGCTCATTTAACCAGCACGACATTATCTCCAGCTCCTGGCTGCTCCTTGGCTCCTCGCCCTCCTTCACAATTAGGTTGCCTCTGCTAATATCTACATCATCCGTTAAACGAAGTGATACGGACATGGGCTGATAGGCTTCTTGCAGCGGTTCACTAGCAAAATCGATGGCAGCAATGGTAGACTTTAACCCAGATGGAAGAACAACCACCTTATCGCCTACTCTAAAAGTGCCGCCGGCAATTCGTCCAGCGTAGCTGCGGTAGTCGTGAAATTTATCGCTCTGAGGTCGAATAACATACTGAACGGGGAATCGTGCAGCATCAGATTTCTCGTGCCGAATAACCTCCACCGTCTCAAGCAATTCCAGCAAAGGCTTTCCTGTAAACCAGGGCATTGCCTCTGATTGCGTTACCACATTGTCGCCGTTGAGCGCACTTATGGGCATATACCAGGTTTGGCCGAGCCCAACCTGCTTTGCCAACTCTACTAGATTGGTCTTTATGCGGTTAAAAACCTCCTGACTAAAGTCAACAAGGTCCATCTTATTAATGCAAAAAATCACCTGTGGAATACCCAATAGGGCTGCAATATAGGAGTGCCGTATAGTTTGCTCTAAAACACCATTCCGTGCGTCAACCAGAATAATAGCTAAGTTGGCGGTGGAGGCACCGGTCACCATATTCCGCGTATATTGAATGTGACCAGGAGTATCGGCAATAATAAATTTGCGACGAGGAGTTGCAAAGTAACGGTAAGCAACGTCTATGGTAATCCCCTGCTCACGCTCAGCACGTAAACCATCGGTAAGCAAGGCCAAATCAACGTGCTCGTGTCCCCGCTTTATGCTTGCTTGGTGAATTGCTTCCAGCTGATCTTCAAATATTGCCTTGCTATCGTAAAGTAACCGACCAATCAATGTGCTCTTTCCGTCGTCGACGCTACCTGCTGTAGTAAACCGCAGCAGCTCCATATCGAGGTAGCCGCGAGTATTCATGCTTAAATCGTCGCCGTTATTAAAACTACTCATAGCCTATATTAAAAGTATCCCTCAATTTTCCTATCCTCCATTGCTGCCTCTGAACGCTTATCGTCAGCCCTAGTGCCTCGCTCGGTTACACGAGTTGCAGCCACCTCTTCAATAATATCCTCAAGACTTTGTGCCACCGATTCAACAGCACCAGTACAGGTCATGTCGCCAATGGTTCGAAAGCGAACTATCCTCTTTTCCAACTTTTCTGTTGGTTTCATCTGCATAAAGTCCGATTGAGCATATAGTACGCCGTCACGCTCAAAAACTTCTCGCTCATGCGAAAAGTAAAGCGAAGGTAAGGCTATATTTTCCAGTAGAATGTATTGCCATACATCCATTTCGGTCCAATTGCTAATGGGGAAAACTCTAAAGTGCTCCCCCATGAGCTTTCTGCCATTGAACAGGTTCCAGAGCTCAGGTCGTTGGTTTTTTGGGTCCCACTGTCCAAATTCGTCTCTATGAGAAAAGAATCGCTCCTTGGCACGAGCTTTCTCCTCATCGCGACGGCCGCCACCCATGGCGCAATCAACCTTAAGTTCCTCCAACCCGTCGAGCAGAGCAACAGTTTGATTTTTATTTCTACTTGCATTAATTCCCTTCTCCTCAATGGCGCGTCCACTATTGATAGAATCCTGAACATAGCGCACGAAGATTTTCACTCCAGCCTCTGCAACCAGCTGATCACGGAAGTCAAGCGTCTCCTGAAAATTGTGTCCCGTATCGATATGCATTAAGGAGAAAGGCACCTTAGCGGGCCAAAAAGCCTTACGTGCCAGATGAAACATTACAATGGAATCCTTTCCACCAGAAAAAAGCATGACTGGATTCTCAAACTGCGCCACCACCTCCCGAATCACATAAATGGATTCAGCCTCCAACTCGCGCAAATGATTCAATACAATTCTATCCATACTGTAACTTACTTCAACTTAATTCTATCCATCATTGCATTCACCAAAATCGAGGCACACTCCTTAACTGAATATCCCTCAGTTCTAAGTTCCAAAAATGGATTTAAGGGAGCTTCAAACGGTGCATTAACTCCAGTAAAATGCTCTATTTTCCCTTCTCTTGCCTTTTTGTAAAGCCCCTTAACATCTCTCTGCTCGCAGGTCTCCATTGAGGTATTAACAAAAACCTCATAAAAGTCCTCCTCACCTATTATCTGTTTAGCCCTTTCACGCATATTGTCCTCCGGGCTAACAAAGCAACAGATGGTTATAACCCCACAGTGAGCAAAGAGTTTAGCTGCTTCGGCAATACGCCTAATATTTTCTAATCTATCTTCGGAAGAAAAGCCAAGGTTGCTGTTTAACCCTGAACGAATATTATCCCCATCCAGAACCTGTGTTAAAAACCCCAGTTGAGTGAGTTCCTGTTCGGCAGCAATGGCAATGGAAGTTTTCCCACTACCAGAAAGTCCGGTTAGCCAAACCACAACACCTCTCTGCTTCAAGCGATTCTCCTTTACCTCGCGCTCCAGCATTCCATTAAAAACGGGAAATATATTCTCTACCATCCCCATAGACTTTGATGGGCAAAGGTAGCAAAATATG
>DATKTT010000022.1:0-6916 GCA_035530955.1 Williamwhitmania sp.
ATTCTAAATCCTGTGCTTAAGGCAACTGGAAAGTTGGAAGCTCCGGTGGAGTAACCAAACTGGTAGTCATACACATTGCGCGAGCTGTAACCGTAGCCAATACCGCCAAAAATATCGACAGCTATTAGGTTGTTGAATATCCATTGATTCCCAATGCTAAAGAGGATGGCCGTAGCGAATACCTCCTTGAAGTCGCGCTTGTAGTAAGAGGCGGCAACCTCGGGACGAAAGTAGGCTCCCTTCAGCACGTGAGCATAGCGCATTCCCTTGAGGTAAAAATCGGGAGTCTTAATAAACTTGTAACCAATGCGCATGGAAGCACCGCTCTGACTTTGGTTGTACTGCTCTCCAGCCCCAACTATGCCTAGGCCAAATTCAAGGCTTGCCCCGGGTTTTAGGCTTCGTTCGTAGATAATTTCGGAATAGCCTATTAAGGGTGAAATTAGCCTAAACTTAAGGCAATTCTTACGCTGATCGGAATAGGAGCTTGTGTCGGTCATGGAGTTGCTCAGGTTCATGGTTGTTCCTGAGGCCAAAATAACCCTCCTTACCTCATTCTTATCGATCACCATTACTACATCGTTGCCTGGAAGTAGATACTTTATTTCATCGGTTCCAATCTCCTTAACCTTGCAAACAATGCGCTCATTATTGCGCTTTATTAGGGTATCTTGCTGTGCATAAATGGTTGCTGAACCTAGCATCAGTATTAGGAGTAGAGTAAAAGTTCGCATGGCTAAATGGATTAGGTTATTTGCACCAAGTTATTTAGATTTCTACCTAAAGGCAATAGTCATCGTCAAACGGTTAGCAACCATGGTAAGCCGCTTCGATTGATTCTAGGAATGGGTGCCATCTTTCCCGTTACCTTATGGCTAATCTTCTTTAGAATGCTCTATTTCGTAATCCATTGCATAGGCTGGCTTGGCTATAATTGGAAACTCAGATCGAAAGGCCTTTATCTCCTTAGCGGCTGTGTGGCCATCAGTGTTAATATCTTGGCTTATTTTTAATTTCTTCGTAGTACTTCTCAAAACCAACCTCCTCGATTCTTCTGTTTATCTCGACGGACCGTTTATAAAGGTGCTCATCAAACCCGGTATTATCGCACGGAAATTCTGGGCACTGAAAACAAAAATCAACCCCCTTCTCCTTATGGCAATCGCGCACCTTACAACTTTTAAATAGTTTACATGCCTCATTTCTACAGCCGTTACATTGCGCTGCTGCAAAATATGCCAGGAGCTCTTTAAAGTCAACATATTTTTTAAAAACCGGTTCCTCGAGTAGCTCGGCAAATCGTTGGGCATAAATATCGAAGTTGCCCAGTGCCTCTTTCAGCTCTACGCTGCTCCTTCTGATGGTTCCATCGGCATAGGCAAAGCATTTTCCACAGTGTATGCCGCACGGTGCAAGCCTGTTTAGTATATACTCTCTCCTGTGGCTATCCATAAATTTTTATTGAAGTTTGTTGTGGTATAGCTCCGCCAATCCAGTAGCGTCACACTTGTTGAATAATTCAACGAATTTGGCAACAATCTCCTTTGGTTTCATTGGTTATGCTCTACTTTAGATGTGTAATATCGACTCCTCCAGCCATCGAATTGCTATTAATCCCTCCAATACTCAAGATACTGTGAAACACAAAGTCCGTTCTCCATTTTTTGTTCTTGTTGGCAACAATATTTGCGTAGCTCTTGGGCTGCTGGTTAATGTATTTCTTTGAGAACCAAAGCATGCAAGCTGGATGTTTTTCAGGCTCGTTACCCTGAGCATGCAACCACTTTCCATTTTCGCCAAGCGATTCGCCATGGTCGGAGAGATAAATCATGCAAGCATTTAGCGAAGAAAGACGGCTTATCACCTTGCTCAAAAAATAATCGGTATACACTATGGTGTTGTCGTACGAGTTGACGATTTCATCTTTGCTTGCCAAGGCAATATTTTTTGTTTCCAGAATTGGCTTAAAAATGGTTGTGCTATCGGTGAAATGGTCGTTGTACCACCAATGGCTTCCAATAGTGTGTATGATAATTAGTTTGCGGGGAGCAGCCTCGTTTAGCGCTTGTTCAAGATACGGGAGATCATCGGCATCGAGCCATTTTTTGTTATAGCTATATACCGAGAAGCTGGGATTAACGTAGACCACCTTCTTTGCCTCCTTAACAAATGGCGTATAGCTGGGTGCCGGCTCTTGGTTGGCAATCCAAGTCGTAGCGAACCCACAGCGGTTAAAAATGCTGATAAATGAGCATTCTGTGATTGAGGGTTCGTGGTTTGCACTGTCCGATCGGGTTAGGAAATGCGCCAAGCTGGGGTTTGTATGCGTCCATTCCGAGTAGATATGTGGGAAGCTCACCACAGGTAGTTTACTAAGTAGGGGATTGGTCGCTCTTTTGTAGCCATTCAGCTGAAAATGGTCGGCACGAGCGGCCTCTCCTATAACCAAAACTACTGTAACCGTATCGGCTGTGCAGTATGCATCGTTACCAACTTCAATACGTGGCTTGCTGTCGCTTTGCCTCTGGCTGACATACATTTTTGAAACATAGTAGATGCTAAATGGCAAGCGCTGATAAATGGTGTTGTTTCGTAGCTGATTCACCTCAAATACTGATAGGCCGATTATGCAAACGGCTATAAGTTCTATCAGCTTGAATTTATACGCCACAAACTTAAATCGAAAAATTACTGCAGCTATTGATATTGCAAGAGAACTAGCACAAAACAACAGCACTGGAAGAGTTACTAAATCTAACGAGGTGCGTAGATCGTTGTGCAGTGCCGCATCTAATATCGACGTTGTAAGGTTTACATTCAGAAAGTATACAAAGTAGGCAATAATGGAGGTTGCCAAAACTGCTATTGGAAAAGCTAAGGCAAACAAATACTTGTTAATGGCCATAAAATAGTAGAGCGCAAAGCATCCCAGCATCACAATCAGAAAGTGTCCAATTGTTAGTATCCAATCTTTCAATCCATCAACAGGTACGTGTATATAGTTTGACAGAGTAAAAGCAACGCCGGTAAAAATTGTTAATGCAAGAACAAATAGCAAGAAGCGAAAGTTGATTTTATCGCGCATACGGATTTCTTATTGATGTGAACGTTTTGTTGTTCATGAGAATTGAAATTAAGCTAAAGTATTTCTTGTAAAAATGGTTGGGTTTTGGCCTCATTTCATAATCTTTCAAACAATCAAAAATGCTGTGACGCGTCTAAAAATACAAATGATTTTTAGAAGACCACACACCGCCAGCTAACATCTATGATAAAGGGAGCAAAAAACCTTGCTTTACAGCACCTCTAAGGTAAACGCTTCCAGCCCGCGGTAAAATGCCATTGCCCACTTCACCGATTTTCCGCATTCGATTCGGATGGAAAAAATAATGAGTTCGTAAGGTGAAACTGAATGCCAACAGTGGCACAAAAGAGGATATCGAGGTGCTACGATTATGATGCGGAGACGAAGCGCTCGCTACATATGGGCAATAAACCGTGCACCCAAAGACACACGGTTTATTGCCTGTTTTTATACTTAAGAGATAGTTTTTGTATTTTCTGATTTCAACTACTCACTACGCTGCACGGTTAAAAGCTATAACCCAATCCAACTCTAAAGTGTGAACCACCAAAGTTCATGCTGTACCAAGTGTCGGAGTAATCGTTACCACCATCATGCTCCATCACAAAGCTTCCAACGGGGGTGAGGTTGAATTCGTAGTTGCCAAACAGAAACAGTTTTTTGTAGATTGGGTAGGCTGCTTCCACCTTAAAAAAGTAGACAACCATGCTGGCTTTCCCTTTTAAATATAAGTCTGTTCCTGTATTTGGCGGCACAATGGTGGTTTGCTGCGTGAGCTCAGTAAGGCAATGGCCAATTCCTAAAGTTGCAGATAGGTGTATAGGAGTGCTTTTGCCAACCACTTGACCTACTATCCCAATCTTCTGTGCAAAAAGATCTGCGTTATTAGCATACCGTAAGGCCGAGGTATATATATACTCCTTGTTACTTAAGTAGTTAATGTCGAAAGAGAATCCGAAATTTTCGCTGAGAAAGTACTTTATGTTTAGGTATGGGCCAGCCAACAACCTGAATCCGGTGAGCGATCCAGTAATTGTTCCCGTTAGGTTGTTTCTAAAATTATTGGAAGACCCTGCTAACGAAGGATCGGAAAACGCAAATGCACCAGCACCAATTTCAATTTCCCACGATTTGTTTCCGATGGTATTAGGACTGAGCGGAGCGACCATAGGTGCATTAGATTTTTGCAAATCGGTTTGCTCTGTATTGGCATTCGTTTTCATCATCCCCGTTTGCATGGGAATGGTTTCGATAACATCAAGCTGTATTATGGGAAACTTTTGAAACCAACCCTGATTCACGCAAAGAGCCACGTAAACATCCCCTTCGGCTCTGGTTTTTTTGGCGGCGAGGTAGCTAAAATCACCATCCAGTCTTGTGTTCAAGCCTGGTGCACCGTACCGATACGGACGAGAGGTTGCTTTGACGTATTCATCAATCCACTTATTGCCTAGCTCATCCTTCTTCCCGCTGAACAGGATGGCGAACCCCTCATTTTTCAATAATATTTCATAGTTACGCACAATCTCCAAAACCGATTTATCTACTGGAGCGGCATAGGTAATTTGGGTTATTTTACCCTCCAACTTTTGCTTCCTCGACAAAGTGTCGTTGGTCATTTTCCCCAGTGGCAGTAAGTATTCGTTAAACTGTTTCAAGTCGTATACCAGTATGGTGGAATTGGGAATTCTGGCGATAAGTGGATGATCCATACTTCCCTTCTCATCATTCTGGGCAACAACACTGTTGAAAGAGAAAATTGTCAATAAGGCAATGCTGGACAGATTGACAACCATTTTAACTAAAGTTTTCATGGCAACCCTCCTTATTAATGGTTAGTTTAAATTGCTTATATGTAGCATAAAACTATTCCAAGCAGAACCCATCCACTGAATGTTTCATAGGACGATACTCACCCAATTTACGGAATGTTTCCTTCTGATTATCAAAATGTAACTCTGTTTTTGATGATTCTAAGCTGAGGTAGATTGGATTGTTGCCGAAACACCTTGTAAAAACTGGTGGCTCTATTCACGTTAATTTTCACTTTAGAGAGTGATAGATATCGAGTAGAGGAATACCGATTGACTTAGCTAGAGGGGAAACTTGCTCGATTATGTATTGCTTTGTATTTTATTGAAAATCAACAATTAGATGATGAATATCACCATGTTTATTTGACATTCAAGCATTATTGTTGTAACTTTCAATCTTTTCAACCTTTTTCAAATAGATAGCAAAGAGTTAATTGATAATTACAGGAAGGAAATTGAATGAATATAATAAGTAAAGAAGTTAATCAAACCATTGTTCTCTTCAGTCTCGACGGGCAGCATTACGGATTGTATTTGGCCGCTGTTGACCGCGTTGTTCCACTTGTAGAAATAATATCGTTGCCAAAAGCTCCTGATATTGTTATGGGCGTTATCAATTTCCATGGTGAAATAATCCCTGTTATTAATATTCGCAAGCGCTTCAATTTACCCATTCGTGAATTGGAATTGGACGATCAACTCATTATTGCACGAACCTCAAAACGGCTTGTTGCCCTAGTGGTTGATTTGGTATTGGACGTACAGGAGCTGAAAAATTCTCAGCTAGTTGATATTAAAGAATCGTTTCATTACACCAATTACCTAGCAGGAATTGCTAAGGTAGATGATGATATTGTGCTGATACACGATCTTGAAAAGTTCCTTTCGCTTGATGAGCAGCAAGAAATCGGTAAAGCTCTTTCAAAAGGCAAAAAATGAAACCTATTCTAACCGAAAATACGTTATCGCAGCTGAGCGAGTTCATTGCCTCTAACCTTGCATTGAATTTCCCCAGAGACCGATGGGTTGATTTGGAACGAAATATACGAATTGCGGCAACCGAATTCGGTTATACCGATATAGAAGAATTTATTCAACATATTATCAAGTCCCCTCTCACGCACGAGCGAATGGAGATTTTGGCGGCTAGTCTTACCATTGGCGAAACCTATTTTTGGCGCGAGCCTCATACATTCGAAGCCCTCGAAAAAGTTATTATTCCCGAAATTGTTCATCATCGCCTAAACGGTGAAAAGAGAATACGAATCTGGAGCGCTGGGTGTTCAACCGGTGAAGAGCCATATTCTATTGCAATTGCGCTAAGGGAAACGATTCCGTTCATTAAGGACTGGAATATTTCCATACTTGCAACGGATATCAACACCCGAAATTTACGCAAAGCCACGGCTGGTGAATATGGTAAATGGTCGTTTCGGGGAACGCCCCCATGGTTAAAGGAAAAATACTTTGTTCAAAAACCGAATGGTCGATTTGAGATTACCCCTGAGATTAAGAGCATGGTGAAGTTTGAATATCTGAATTTGGCCGAAGATATCTACCCATCATCACTGAACGACACCAATGCAATGGAGGTAATTTATTGCCGAAACGTACTAATGTATTTTTCGCAGGAACGTTTTAGGCAGGTTGCGCGGGGCTTCTATAAGTCACTTGTCCAGGGTGGATATCTTTTGGTCTCCGCAAGTGAGCTCTCGCTTCAGAATTTTCCAGATTTTACTCCGGTCAATGTTCAGGGCATGGTGCTTTACAAAAAAACTTCGGAAAAAATTAAAAATCTTCGCCAAGTTAGTACCACCGAATCATCACCTGAGCCATCACTATTAGAGTTTATTCTAGAACCTGAAACTAATAGTGAGAGTGCAAAATATCAACCTCAACTTGTTGAATCAGAGATTTTAAAGAGTGTTGATATTCCTACACCTATTGATACAAACTATGAAAAATCATTAGAATACTATTTGCAAGGGCGTTATAAGGATGCAGTTGAGACGCTTCA
>DATKTT010000023.1:0-4410 GCA_035530955.1 Williamwhitmania sp.
GTGTAAGATGAAGATAGCTAAGTGTTTCATAGTTGTTGTTGCTCTTATGGTTGGGCCATTTTCACCCAATGCCCTCCTTGCGCAGGTGGATACTACAATGCTTTCGGGCGATCGCTTTTACGATTTGTCGCTCGAGCAGCTAATGAATATTCCCGTAGAAGTCTCCTCTAAGAGCGCGGTAAATATCCGGGAGACCCCGGGTATTGTTTCCGTAATTAAGCAGCAGGAGATGCTCAGGGCTGGTGCTCGCGATCTGGTGGACGTGCTTACGCTATTTGTTCCGGGGATGGGTTTTGGGGTTGATGTTGAAGGTGTAGTTGGCGTTGGTTTTCATGGAATTTGGGGCAATGAGGGCAAGGTGCTACTGCTTATTGATGGGCAGGAGGCTAACGAGGAGCTGTTTGCAACCCTGCAGCTGGGTGGACACTATCCGGTGGACATGATAGAAAGGGTGGAGGTTATTCGAGGACCAGGAAGCGCAATTTATGGAGGCTATGCGAGCCTTGCGGTTATCAATATTATTACCAAAACTTCAGGAAATAAGGCTGAATCGCATGGTGCATTTTTAAACTCTTTTTCACGAGATGCGGCTACACATAGCGATTTTTCACTCGGTTTTACCCAACCGTTCACCGATGGCGTGGTTAATTTTAGCGCCACCGAAGGAACTGGAACACGGGCTACACGAACTTGGATCGACGCCACCGGTTTTCCTGTGAAGCTGGCCGACAAATCGGATATTGGTGTTGGCAACTACAACCTCCGTGTTGCATACAAGGGAATTTCCATAAGGGGAATGCTCGACAGCTATCGGCTGCAAACAGCCACACTTTATGGAACTGCATTGAATAACGCAAAAACCTACGATCAGCGCTTCGATAGCTACTTTGGTGAGGCAACCTATACCTATGCGATAAACGATGTTATAAAAATTGTTCCCAAGTTGCAGTATAAGCAGCAATACCCTTGGCAGCTGCAGGTTCCTTCTTTGGGATATTACAACAAGCGGTATAGCAAAAAGGTAAACTTCGACCTTAGCTCGACCTATAATTTAGGAGGTGGTTCAAACATTTTAGTTGGCTCCTCCATTTCGCGGTGTAACATTTTGGGAGTTGCTAGTGACAATCTTTCCAACCTTGAAGGTTTTGGAGTCACCAATTTTTCGGCCTACGCTCAGCTGCTCCTTTTCTCAAAATGGATAAATATCACTGCCGGTGCGCGATACGATTACTACAACCACTTTGGTAAATCATTGGTGCCCCGTATAAGTATTACACGCGCTTGGACAGGCTTCAACTTCAAGGCCATGGCCAGCCAATCTTTTCGTGTTCCGGGTGGAGTAGTTTCCATGCGAAATTTTAGTTCGGGAAAAATGCTTGAGCCAGAAAAGGCAACTAACTTGGAGGTTGAGTTTGGGTATCGGGTCTTTCACACCACGTGGTTGTCGTTTAATGCCTACCGGGTGCTGTTCGAGAAGGTTATTGTTTATGCTGCCGATCCGTCTACTGGCGTTGGACAGTATGCAAATGGTGGTAACCAGGGTGCCTATGGAATGGAGGCCGACCTTCGGTATAGCATCAAGCATCTAGATTTCCGGGTCAACTATGCTTACTATACTGCACTCAAGAATAGCGTTGAGAATTTTCTAGTTGAGCAGGATGAGGCAGCTTACCCAGGTTTTGCCAACCAACGGGTAACCGCGATAGCAGCGATTAACCTTTCCAAGGATATTTCCCTCACTCCGTCAATTTCCTACTACGGCCCTCGCTATGGTTTTACATCCGATGGGCTAAGCACGGATAAATATGCAGAAACGGCGGTAGTGAATGTTGCGCTCACCATGCGAAACGTTGGTGTTGAGGGTCTCGACCTTTACTTTGGTGGCCACAATATTCTCGACAAGAATTTGCCAACTATTCAACCTTACAATGGCGGTCACCCACCGATACCGGGCGAATCAGCCTCCGTGTTCTCACGGCTAGTTTTCAACTTTTAGGCTACTCTGCGTTCCACTCCCTGTAGAATTGAGCTAGGAATTGCTCCATAAAAGCGTGGCGCTCCTTGGCAATGGCTTTTGCTGTGGGTGTATTTATCCTCTCTTTAAGCAAAAGCAACTTTTCGTAGAAGTGGTTAATGGTATGCGAATGCTTGGTTTTATAATCCCCAAAGGAGTGATGCATGGTTGGAGCAACATCAGGCTCGTAGAGGCTGCGATTTTTTGAACCACCGTAAGTAAATGCGCGAGCAACACCAATGGCTCCGATGGCATCGAGCCTGTCAGCATCTTGAACACACATACTTTCGATGGAGGAGGTGGGTGTAGCTACCTCAGCACCCTTAAAACTTACCTCATCAATGATTTTAAGTATGCTGTGCTTTTCTTCTGCCGAAATGCTTATTTGTTGAAGGAATACTTCAGTCTTGTTATTCTCCTCATGGCCCAATTTCCAATCATCAATATCGTGGAGAAGCGCTGCCATCTCTACCAAGAATAGGTTGGCATTTTCCTCCACTGCTAACTTTTTTGCCGTGCGGGTTACCCGTTCAACGTGCCACCAGTCGTGGCCGGTTGTGTCGTGTTTATGGAACTGCTCAACAAACTGATAAGTTTTCTCAATTGACTCTTGCTGGTAATCCTTCATGGCTTTAAGTTTATTTTGGTAAAATTAACAATTGGGGCTGAAAAAGGAAGTAAAAGAAGTTGGAGCGTTGCATAGACCCTGCCTATGTCAGATTAAAGAATTTTCCCTTCTGCTGCGACGAAATATTTTTCGATGTTGATTAAAACCCAGAACTTCAGATTTCAATTGGTCGAAAACTCTTCCGTGAAAATAGTATGAAAACTTCTAATAAATTTGTGTCTTGATATTAATATCTCGTGAGTAGTTAGCTGATTGTTCGATGTAACTGTAGTTTTCTTGTAATGTTAAATAAATTTCTCTCCAAACTTCCACGCTTGTTGCTTTTGGCAGCCCTGCTGGTGGCAATTGCCTATCTGCATGGAAATAGGTCACATTCAAAGGGTAGTGTTGCCCAGCCGGAGTGCGATCTCGGTGTTCATTCCGCTTTTTCGTTGGCCGATATTCAGCATATTTTTCCAAGTGCATTTCATGCAAAACCAAGTGGGGTAGATTCGTCGGTGGTCTTTGTTTATGATGTCGATAAAGTTCTCTTGGGCAAGGTCATTTGTTCAAGTCCCTTTGCCGATAGCATTATTGGTTATGCTGGAAGCACACCGCTGCTTGTGGGGCTCAACTGCGGTGATACGGTGGTGGGTGTCTCTATGCTTCGGAATGTGGAGTCGCCCGGGTTCATTCGAAAGATTGAAAGGCGAGGTTTTTTCAAAACATGGAACAATTTACCTGTTTCCGAAGCTTATGGCATGCCGGTTGATGCCATGGCAGGAGCGACCTATAGCACCACTGCTATCATCAAAAACATGCAGGTGTGCGTTGGAAGATATCTGTCCAGTGGTAAAATTCCTCCGGAGCACCTGCCCTTCGATTGGATGAGTTTTTTTAAAATAGCTGCTTCGATTCTTGTAGTTTTGTTTGCTCTCTTAAGTTTTTTCTTCACTAAGCAGCTGCGAAAAGGGCGTAATTATCTACTTAGCTCGGTTGTGCTGATCATTGGCCTATGGGGTGGTTCATTTTTGTCGGCAGCACTCCTTTATGGCTGGCTTGTGGATGGTTTTCCTTGGGCGGCCCGTTTGCTGCTTTGTGCCATTTTCATACTTGCAGTTATTTTGCCGTTAGTTACGGCAAAGTCGTTCTACTGTAATTACCTCTGCCCATTTGGTGCATGCCAGGAGTTGACTGGAAAAATTTTGCCTTGGAAGTTGGAGATTCCTATTCGAGTTGCTCGGTGGCTTCGATGGTTACGTCCACTCTTTTTTTCCGGGGTATTGATTCTTTTGCTTATTGGCTTTTCAGTAGATTTAACGGAGTTGGAGCCGTTTAGCATTTTCTCCTACCAAACGGTTTCGGCCGTTGTGATGGTGATGGCCATATTCTTCTTGATTGCCTCCTTGGTTATTCCCAAACCTTGGTGCCGGTTCTTCTGCCCAACGGGTGAATTTTTAGAGCTAATTAGAAAACCCGGCAAACCTTGGAGCAGAATTCAGCGAAAGAAATAAATGAAGAAGCTGTCCACGTGGGACAGCTTCACTGTTAATATTCATCTTCGTTGAAGAAAAAATCGTCTTTACTCGGATAGTCAGGCCAAATGTCTTCAATGCTTTCGTAAATCTCGCCCTCATCCTCAATCTCTACTAAATTTTCAATAACCTCCATGGGCGCACCTGATCGAATAGCAAAGTCGATAAGCTCCTCCTTTGTTGCTGGCCAAGGGGCATCTTCAAGTTTCGATGCTAGTTCAAGGGTCCAATACATAGTACTCAGTTTTATATTT
>DATKTT010000024.1:0-7417 GCA_035530955.1 Williamwhitmania sp.
GTCTCGGGCTTCTTTACTTCGGCAGCGGGCTTAACTGCCGGTTGTGCAGCGGGCTTTACCTCTGGCCCAGCAGCCATCTTCTCGCCAACCAATCGAATATGGCGCAGGGTAATGTCGTTCCTCGACTTTGGCCGAAGGGAATCTTTCCAAGCAAACCCCTTGAGCTTCGCATCGCTTTTCTCGAGCTTGTCTATGGGCAATATGCGGCTTTCGGGCTTAGCGCGAAAGGTGATCTGGCGTATTCTGCTGTTCGCAAAATAGAGCGACAGGTTTTGACTTTCGCAAATATTTACCGCCACCACGGTATCCTTATCCACCATGTAGTAAACGGTTTGTCCATTCCCGAATGCATCGAGCCGTGTTATCTTATTATCGGTGAAGTAGGCAGTCATATTCTTTCCCTTCAGCTGGTTGAAACGGGTGCTGTCAACTTCCTGCGCAATAAACGGCATGTCGATAAACTCGGCCCGAACCATCTTCTTGTTGTGCGAAAAGAACTTAATGGTGGTTGAAGTTATTTGAGTGCTATCGCTCCAAAGGATGGGGGCGTGGAACATGGTAACAGTGGAATCCTTACCGGATACAAACATGGAGTCGCAACTCGACTGAAAATCTTTGCCAAAGGAGCGCACGTGATGAAAGGCAATTACGTTGTGAATGGTATCGCCCTTTTCGCCATAGGTAAGCAGCGACTTTAGGGTATCGGCTTTTATAAAAATTGTATCGTTTTCGCCGGAAATGGAAACCATCACCGGTTTTTTGGAAACTAGAATCTCCTGAGGAGTTTTGTTGAAATACCCGTAATCGCCAAGAATAAAGTTTTTACGGGCAGAATCGGCAACTTGAACGTTACCGTACAAATATGCCTGCTCCTTTTCCTTATAGTAGTTAATAGTGTCGGCCAACACTTCGCGATGATGCTCATCTATCAGATTGGCATCGCCAAAGGCCTGCATTAAACCGGTAACCCTGTTGTATCGCCCTCGGTTGAAGGTGAGCCTATCCTTGGGTGTGGTAACAACAGTTGGAGCAATAAAAACCACCGTTTTGGAGTCGGTAAGGTACATGATGGAGTCAGTTTTTATAACCCTATCGCCCGAAACAATTACCACCTTCCCCTTAAAAACAGCTTTCTTGCCATCCTTGTAGTAGTAACCATATTGGCTTACCAAATTTCCATCGGGGTTGGTTATGGTTCCCCCGGTTGAATACTCTGCCGAATTAACCTGTGTATCAAACTTTATGGCGGTTGTAACCAGTACGCTAGAGTCGTCCACCATGCGAACCTCCTTGCCGGTAACAACACCTTGCTTTAGGTTGCCATCGTAGGTTAAACGATCGCCATAAAGCGTTACTGCATCGCGTATAATTTTAATGTTGTGGTAGGCAATGAGCGTACCGGTACTATACTTGTAGGCACTGTCGCACAGCATAAGCGTGCCCATATGCCTTATTCGAACATGGCCAATGAGCTTCTGCAACGATTCGCCATTGGCACCTTTCATTCCAAGCGCATTATCGGCATGCTCAATGCTTAGCACATTATCGCCCTGCGAAAAGAGTGGCAATGCAAGTGTGCTAAGTATTAAGAATGCTGTGAGGCGAAGAATGCTAAACCGCATATTTCTCAATCAATAACCTATTTTACCCAGCCTTCCTGACGGAAGGTACATTTAGCAAACTGTGGATCAATGCGAATGAACATGGTTTTCTTCTTCTCGCTGAGCCAGTTAACAAAGAACTCATGCTGCCGCTTACGCAGAGCAATTGCCTGAATCACATCGTAGTCGTCCTTGATATTTGCACGATGGGCAGGGATAATTTTCTTTACGGTAACAATTTTATAAACCATGTTGGCCAACTCGTCCCTCGACTCAAAGGCGTTTGAAACCTCTCCCTCCTTCAGCTCCTTAATGGAGAAGTAGTCAGCAGGCATCAGCTGATCCTTCTCAAACCGGAAGGAACCGGTTTGCGGATTTACCATGATGCCTCCATTGAGGTTTGTGTTCTTATCATCCGAATACTTCCTAGCCGCATTTTCAAAGGTAATGCTGTCCTGGCGAATGACGGTTGCAATACTGTCAAGGTTTTGCTGAACCTTAATCTCATCTTCTGGGGAGAAAGTGGGTTTCATGAGAATATGACGAACATTAACCTTGTCGCCCTTCTTCTCAATGAGCTGTATAATGTGATAGCCATACTCTGTCTCCACAATCTGCGAAACCTGACCTACCTTCAGGTTAAACGCTACATCGGCAAATGGCTTAACCAATTCACCTCTTGATCGAAAGCCCAACTCTCCACCTCTTTTGGCAGATCCAGGGTCCTCGGAATATAAAATAGCGAGGGTTGCAAATTTTTCACCATCAAGAATACGCTGGCGTAGCGCAAGCAGCTTCTGCTTCACCTCAAACTTAGCCTGGGAGGCTTCGGATGGATATTTTACTATCTGTTCAATCTCGTACTGCAGATTTATCATCGGCAAGCTATCCACCGGAATCGACTTATAAAAAGCCTTCACCTCGGAGGGGGTAATGGTAACCTTATCCGTAATTTTAGCCTGCATTTGCTGCGTCTGAATTTGATCACGTAGGCTCTCCTTCAAGTCAGCCTTAATTTCGTAGATCGATTTCTTGAAGTAGTCCTCAATCGCCTTTTGCGACCCCAGCTGATTGGAGAAATAGCTAAGACGTTGCTCCAGCTGCGACTCTACCTGCGTTTCACTTGGAAAAACGGAGTCGATGCGGGATTGGTTGAGAAGTATTTTTTGCGTCATCAGATTTTCCAAAACCTCGCAACGAGTATTGTCGTTCACGGGAGTACCGTCGGCCCGCATTTGAAGTATTTCCTGTTCAATATCGGAAGCAAGAATGGCGTCGGACCCTACAACGGCTACTACTTGGTCAACCATAACCTTTTGCGAAAAGGCCTTTGGCGAAAAGGAGACTAACGCAATAGCGCTAAATCCTACAAACAACTTTGTAACTCTATTCATCATTTTTTCCTCTATTGTACAAATACTTTAAATTGTCCATGGTTGAGAGCCTCATTGTAAATTTTCGACTCCAAATCTTTTATTAGAACTTGCTTGCGCTGGTTCAGAATTATCATCTTAATATTTTCTTCCTCGTATTCTAGCGGGGCAAGTTCACCCTTCATTTTGTAGTCCTTAATGTTCACAAGATAGGTATTCAGGCTATCTCTAAACTCCAAATTTTGATTGCGCCGCAAGAACTCCTCCTGATTATCGGGCTGGTAGGGAATCTCTTTCAGCACTAAGCTAAAGGGAACCCACTGCTCGTTGAAGTAGTCATACTTCTCGGCACCTTGAAGGCAAAGGTCGTCCAGCAGCTTAACATCTTCACTCCTATTCGACCGGTAAAGCGCTTTAACCTTTTCCAACACGGGTGAATTATTTTTCAGCTTTATGTATAGCGCCTTTACAATGGAATTTAACAGCACTAAGTTACTCTTATTGTTGTTGTAAAAGTCCGATACCTCCTGATTGGTAATCACGGTGTCCAACTTTTGCAGGATAAACTTCTGCTCATACTTATAAATAAGCAACGATGTACGATAATCATCCAGGAGCTGGTCGACGTCCTTTTGCGAGGTACTGAGATTGGCCTCCGCTTTTTGCAATGTTACTTGCCTTTTAACCCAGCTTTCGGTATAGTTTTTCAGGAACTGAACACTATCCTCCTTACTGATTCCTTTGGGGAAAATATCCAAAATTTGGGACAGAAAAAGTTCCTTTCCATAGGCACGGGCAATTGGCTTTTCCGTCGATTTCCTCGTAAAAAGGCTGCAGCTAGCCAGTAAAGAGAACAGCACTACTCCTACAAAAACATTTTTCACATCAGAATGCATTAGTTATGATTGAAAGCTCAAAGTAACAAAGTTAAACAGGTCCATCCTACTTCTTTATGAGGGTTTTCAAAACAATCCAATTAATTTGCACTGGATATTTTGCCCTTAACTGCTTAACCCACTCCTTATCAAGCTTTTCCTGATAATCGGAGGTAACCATACCCTTAACTTCATTTAGCTCAGGTAGGTAATTCTGCTTTACGCCATCGATAACAACGAGTGCAGGAGCCGCATTTTTCTCACAAATTACAAAAAGTCCTTGTGCAACTGGCAGCTTCGACAATAAAACATGATCTGCTGGGCGATACCAACCACTGGCAAAATTCATGGGCTTAAGAGCCAAACCTAAGGATTTTTTTAACGAATCGACAACAACATTCGCAATACCAATGGAATCTACAACATGCTTAGCCCTATAAGCTAAGGTAGAATCGGAATACACTGCAATGGCAGCATGCTCCACCAAAGGCTGAATGTAGTTTGCCTTGTTCTCGAGATAGAATTGACGCAAGCCTACGGTATCGGCAGAGGCCTTATTCCAAACCAAGCGGGTGGAAATATCGAAGAGTAAAATGCCATCGTGGTACTCTTTCATGAGAAAACGAAAATGCGGGTATTTACTCTCAAGCATCGATGATTCGTAGGCAAGCAGGCTATCGTTGGCCATAGCACTTACCATTTCATTTGCAAAGGAGGCCTTATCTGTTGGCATACTCCCCTCATGGCCCGACAGGTATTGCGCCAGCTGATATTGGGTAAACTTTTTCTTGCTGAATGAGAATACAGGTTTGGACATACGCTGCGCAACCTGAGCGCTCCATGTTCTCTTGGCAAAAGAGGAGTCGATTAGGTTAATCACCGCCAACGCGTTCTTCAGGTCGGCTTTGTAGCCATAATTTTTTTTCAATTGCTCAACAAAAGCCTCTCTCCCTGCCGCGTTACGCTCGTCGCGGCTGATGCCTTCCTTTATTTTCTGACGAACCTCATCGAAGGAGGGTGTGGGATATTTCTCCAGCAGCTTGATGATATGCCAACCATAGGGCGTTTGTACTGGCTGGCTAACCTCACCCACGTATTTCAATGCAAACGCAGCATCTTCAAAAGGAGGAATAACGCGTCCAATGCCAAATTGAGCAATTTCGCCACCATTTTTAGCTGTACCCTTATCGTCGGAGTAGGTAGAGGCCATTTTGGCAAAGTCGGCACCATGCATCACCGAATCACGAATGTCGTCGATCTTCGCACGTGCACGACTCCAGTCCTGAGCAGTAGCCCCCTTGGGCACCAACACCATGATGTGCGCCACCTTAACCTCACCTCTGGCCGGACGCCTATCGGTAACCTTAATAATATGGTATCCAAAACGAGTGCGAACAGGCGGTGAGACTTCACCCACTTTAAGTTTGTAGGCAGCATCCTCGAAGGGATAGACCATTCTAAATGACGTAAAAAATCCAAGGTCGCCGCCGTTATGCTTGGCGGAAGGATCGCCGGAGTATGCCACTGCCAAAGAATCGAAAGGACGATTCTCCAGAACGAGCTTCCGAACCTCCATTGCCTTTGTGTAGGCAGCAAGCGTATCGGCCGGGGTAGCATCGGCCTTTAGCGGAATGAGGATGTGCGACGCCCTAACGTCGAAAAGCATGTGGTTATATGCATCATGCATCACCTCCTGATCGACAGTAGTATCGGTAAGATAAGGAGCCGCCAGCTGCTGACGGTAGCCCGCGAGTTCAGCTTTAAATGAGGAGGCCGTGTCGAGCTTTTGGGCTAAAGCGTCTTCAACCTTCAGCTTGTAGTTCACAAAAAGGTTGACATAATCGGCAACCTGTGCACTATCAACCGATGCCTTGGCATCCCTGTTTTTGCTGAACAGGTAGTTAAACTCGGCCAAGGTGATTGGCTTTCCATTAATGGTTAGTGCCACCTTATCTAACGGCTGTGAGCTGGCCACGCCAATCAGGCAGAAGGTGAACATTGAAAGGGCAACAAATTTTTTCAGCATAAGGCTAATAAAGCTTTTCTTCCTTCCCAAAACGAGAAAAAAGCAATTCTATTTCTTTGTCTATCTTGAATAGTTTGGAGCTTCACGAGTAATAGTCACATCGTGTGGGTGACTTTCTAATATTCCCGAGTTGGTAATCCTTACAAACTTTGCCTCCTTTAGCGCCGGAATGTTTGGTGTACCGCAGTAACCCATGCCGGCCCTCAACCCACCAATCAGCTGGTAGAACACTTCTGTCAGCAGACCTTTGTATGGAACCCTTGCAGCAATTCCCTCCGGTACAAGCTTACTGATATCATCCTCCACATCCTGAAAATACCTATCCTTGGAGCCCAGCTGCATGGCCTCCACTGAACCCATACCCCGGTATGACTTAAACTTCCTCCCGTTGTAAATAATGGTTTCGCCGGGTGACTCCTCCGTTCCTGCAAAGAGGGAACCGGCCATAATTGTGTCGGCTCCTGCAGCAAGTGCTTTAACAATATCGCCCGAATATCGTATTCCACCATCGGCAATAACAGGAACGCCAGTTCCCTTAAGCGCATTGGCAACATCGTAAACTGCGGTGAGCTGCGGCACACCTACACCAGCAATAACCCTAGTGGTACAAATTGATCCAGGACCAATGCCCACCTTAACTGAATCGGCACCAGCCTTAGCAAGCATAATAGCTGCTTCTGCCGTTGCAATATTCCCCACCACTACATCGATATGTGGATACTTTGCCTTAACTTCTTTCAGCATTTTCACCACTCCCATGCTATGACCATGAGCGGTGTCAATCACAATGGCATCTACCTGTGCTTCAACCAGTGCAGCAACTCTAAGCATGGTGTCGAAGGTAACTCCTACCCCAGCAGCAACGCGTAAGCGCCCTTTGCCATCCTTGCTAGCGCTTGGATTATCTTTAATTTTGGTAATATCCTTATAGGTTAGCAGCCCAACCAACCTATTGTTTTCGTCTACCACTGGAAGCTTTTCAATCTTATGCCGCTGTAGTATAGCGGAGGCCCGTGACAAATCGGTTCCCGGACCGGTGGTAATGATATTATCCTTGGTCATTATTTCCGTAATGGGACGCTTCATATCTTCCTGAAAGCGAAGGTCGCGGTTGGTTACAATTCCAATTAGCCGTTTAGCTTCGTCAACGACCGGAATTCCTCCAATCTTATAGTCACGCATTAGGGTGAGAGCATCACCAACATTGGCATCCTTGTTTATGGTGATAGGATCGTAAATCATCCCATTTTCAGCACGTTTCACCATACGAACATGGGCCGCCTGCTTTTCAATGCTCATGTTTTTGTGGACAACACCAATTCCACCTTCTCTTGCAATGGCAATGGCTAAGGCCGCTTCGGTAACGGTATCCATTGCTGCAGAAACAATTGGAGCATTTAGCTCAATGTTTCTACTAAAGCGAGTAGCAACGCTTACATCTCGAGGCAAAACTTCTGAATAGGCAGGAACTAAAAGAACATCATCAAAGGTTAGCCCTTCGCCCACCAACTTTTCGTTAAGGAATGACATGGGTAGCGTTTT
>DATKTT010000025.1:0-3955 GCA_035530955.1 Williamwhitmania sp.
TCACCACAGGAAATTACGCTAACCTTTTCAACTGATGCTTTTTCAATCTCCAACGGAACAACAAAAACCATTACATTATGGGCAAGACCAACCCAGAAAGAGGCTCTAGACAACGCAACGTTTAGGCTAAAAATTCCAGCAACAAGCCACCGCTGGGAAACAAGTAGTGGAAGCTCTCTATTAGCAGAAACTTTTGACTACGACATACTTTCTCCTGCAATTAAACAGGAGGTTGCCGCAACGACCATAGCAAGCAATCTGCACAGTATGGTAGCAAAGGACGAACCATTCAACATCACGTTTGGAGCAGTTGATGAATATAACAATCTGGACAAGGATTTTATGTCACCGTTAAGCTTTTTGATTACCGACCTATCTGGAGAAACAAGCAACAACGGCAATTTCACCTTTGCTCAAGGAGTTGCAACCACCAACTATATGGCCATAAATAATACTGGGAGATTTTGGGCGAATGTAACCAGTGATGGTCTGCCTGATACCCAATTCGTGTTTGAAGTTGCCGATAACGCCGGTTGCGATATTGACGAAGATTTTGAGTCGGGTGAACTCCCAACTTGGCAATCGATAGCCGACTGGAAAATAGATCAAGCAACGGTACTCAACGGCACCTATTCATTAAGACACAATGGACTGCCATCAGGAAATCTTTCAACGCTGGCCATTCCTGTTACCATTGACCTTACCAAGGATGCGGGAATTGTAAACGCCACGGTCAAAAATGGAGATTGGAATCCCTCTTCTGACAATAGTTTTTATCTATTTGTTAGCAATAACCAAGAAGTTTCTTCCACCCTTCTACCTACTGGTTATGCCATTGGGGTGAATGTTTCTGGTGATTCCGACACCCTTAAAGTATGGTATATCAATAAAGGTATTGCTCAGAAAGAGTTGGTTTCCACAAATGTACTGTGGAGCGAGAGCACGGCTGCCTCTATTAGCCTTCTATGTAGGCCTGATGGCAAGCAAATCCTAGAGGTCAACCACCAACAATTTTCTTTTAACGACACACTATTAAAACAGGTAAACACCATAGGCCTTGTTTACCGCTACACCACCACTCGCGCAGGTCTCCTTTGGGCTGATGACATATCAGCGTGTCGTTTTTTATTAGGGCCTCGACTGGTAACTGCGACTTACACGGAATCCAATGCCCTGAGGCTGCTTTTTTCGCAAGAGATAGCCAACTTGGAGATACCAAATAATGCAATACGAATTTGGGCAAATGGCCAAGAGATTCTGCAGCAATCCCTAACACTGCAAGGCAAAAAAATCTATTGTGTGAGCAATAGCAACATTCCAAGGCACATAACAGTAGCCTGGACCGATATTAAAGACAATGAAGGGAATAGCAGCAGCGACAGCATAAATGTTGACCTTGACCCTTTTGTTGATTTTGGCAGCGTTGTAATAAATGAAATAATGGCCGACCCAACACCTGCCATAGGTTTGCCCGAATGTGAATATGTTGAGCTGTTCAACCGAACATCCGACACATTATCCCTCAATGGCTGGCATTTAACTGTAGGCAACAACACTGCTTCCCTTGGTAGTATAAGCATTCTACCATTTCATTACTTAACCCTCACAACCACTGGCTGTAAAATTCAGGGTGAATTGGGAAATACGGGTGTCGTTGGAATTTCATCCTTCCCTTCTCTTGCAAATGCTGGAGCAACAATCCTCCTCACCGATCAAACAGCTAAGTCCATATCGACGGCGAGCTACAGTAGCGATTGGTATGGTAACAGCCCCAAAGCCGACGGTGGGTATTCACTCGAAAAAATTGACGCGAATAACCTATCTGAAAATCAGCAAAATTGGGCAGCCTCCAACGATCCAACAGGAGGAACACCCGGCAGGGAAAATTCTGTAATGCAGAGCAATCCTGACACACAACCCCCAAGAATACTATCGGCCTCAATTGCTGGAAACAACCTTCTTTTGCTAACATTCTCAGAATATCTCAATTCAAAAACTATTTCAGCGGAATACTTCTCCACCGACAATCAGAATGAAATAGTTGAATTAAAACTCGAGGGTAATCCACCAAAGGCTGTAGCGCTAAAATTCGGAGAGCAATTCACAGAAAACACCATCTACGAATTAACCATCCATTCTGGAATAACCGACTTAGCCGGTAATTACCTTGCAGAAACCTTGGTGCCATTTGCCTTGACTCGACTTCCACAATGGCAGGAGGTGGTGATTAATGAACTATTGTTCAACCCCTACCCTGGAAGTGCCGACTTCGTGGAAATTTACAATCCATCAACCATTCCGTTTAACCTAAAAGATTTGAACCTTTACCGGAGGAACAGCGAGGGTGGGTTAGAATCGTTATGCCGCCTTTGTAGCACCAACAGGCTTATTCTCCCAAATGAGTACTATGCATTTTCATCTAGTCCAAACTTAATCCTTCCGTTCTATAGCTGTCCAAAACCAGAAAATTTATTAACTGCCACCCTTCCGGCCATGAACGACGATGCAGGAACAGTGGTTCTAACTGACACTTTGGGTGAACGAATCGATGAAGTTACATACAGCGACAAGCAGCACTACCAGCTACTGGCCTCCACAGAGGGCGTTTCGCTGGAACGGGTTAACCCAGCTCTACCACCCGACAAGCCATCGAACTGGCAGTCGGCTGCTCAAACTGTTGGCTATGCAACACCAGCAGCGAAAAACTCCTGCTTTAGGGAATTTGATTCAAACACAAGTTTACTTTCAATTGATCCAGAAATATTTTCGCCAAACAGCGATGGGTATAACGATGTTACACACATCCGGTTCAACCTCAGCACGCCGGGCTGGAGTGCCACAATCACGGTTTACAACAGCAAGGGTCAAGAGGTGCGCAAGCTCCTCAATAACGGGTTGGTGGATATAGCTGGCGACGTAGTTTGGGACGGGCTCAATAACTCGAACCAGCAGGTAGGAATTGGAATTTACGTAGTGGTGGCAGAACTTTTCAACCTTAACGGAGAGGTAAAGAAGCAGAAGAAAGCAGTAGTGGTGGCTGGAAACCTATAAAAAAAGCTGCCCAAATGGACAGCTTTATAATGGCTACAATTTTCTGAGCATTTCCTGCATTATTGCCGTCATCTTCTTTTCGGCCATGGCACCAACTTTTTGAACCTCCTCGTGGGTAACTTGAACAATCTTACCGGGGACACCTAAGTCGGTAATAATCGACATAGCAAATACTGGGATATCCATGTGCCGAGCCACAATAACTTCCGGCGTTGTTGACATGCCAACAGCATCACCACCAATAATATGGAAGTACTCGTATTCCTTGGGGGTTTCAAAGGTTGGACCAGTTGTTCCAACGTAGCATCCCTCTGTCAACTTAACACCTTGCTTGGCAGCCACCTCTTTGGCAAGCGCCATCAAGCTCTTGTCGTATGGCTGGCTCATATCTGGAAAGCGTGGGCCAAACTCCTTCATGTTGGGTCCTAAAAGTGGGTTTGGTAGAAGATTAATATGATCATTAATAATCATCAAATCACCAATTTCGAAAGTTGGGTTTGTTCCACCGCTGGCATTGCTCACAAACAAGCGCTTAATTCCCAACAGTTTCATCACTCTTACAGGGAAAGTTACCTGCTTCATCTCGTAACCTTCATAGTAGTGGAAACGGCCCTGCATGGCAACAACTTTTTTTCCACCAAGCATTCCAAAAATTAAACGACCCGAATGGCCTTCAACCGTAGATATTGGAAAGTTAGGAATATCCTTGTACTCCAGAATTTGCTGCTCGGTAATATCCTTTACCAACCCACCTAATCCGGTCCCTAAAATGATTCCAACCTCAGGCTCAATTGTTACGTGGCCCTTGATGAAGGATGCCGTTTCTTTTATCCTTTCTAACATATTCAACTATTTGTTTATTGAAACTTTTCTCTCCGTTATTTAAAAACTCAACCTCAATGGG
>DATKTT010000026.1:0-4562 GCA_035530955.1 Williamwhitmania sp.
GCAGGAATTCCCGTTTTTGCATGGAAGGGTGAAACGCTGGAAGAGTATTGGTGGTGCACCGCACAGGCCCTTTCGTTCCCCGGTGGCAAAGGGCCAAACCTTATTGTGGACGATGGTGGCGATGCGACCCTGCTCATACACAATGGCTACAAGGCCGAGAATGATGCAACGGTGCTCAACAAGAAGGCCGAGAGCCACGAGGAGCAGGTAATTTTGAATATTCTAAAAGACATTCTGGCCGAAGATGGTCAGAAGTGGCACCGCACCGTAAAGGAGTGGAAGGGCGTTTCGGAGGAGACTACCACCGGTGTTCACCGTCTCTATCAAATGCAGGAAAAGGGCGAGTTGCTGGTTCCCGCCATCAACGTGAACGACTCGGTTACCAAGAGCAAGTTCGACAACCTCTACGGCTGTCGTGAATCGCTTGCCGATGGCATTAAGCGCGCCACCGACGTGATGCTTGCAGGTAAGGTGGTTGTGGTGTGCGGCTATGGCGACGTTGGAAAAGGCTGCGCCAGAAGCATGCGCTCCTACGGTTCACGAGTTATTGTAACCGAAATTGACCCCATTTGTGCACTGCAGGCTGCCATGGAAGGCTTCGAAATAAAGACGGTAGAGGAGACCCTCAACGAAGGAAACATTTACGTTACCACCACCGGCAACTGCGACATCATCACCCTCGACCACATGAAGCAGATGAAGGACCAAGCCATTGTGTGCAACATTGGCCACTTCGACAACGAAATTCAGGTGGACAAACTAAACACCATGCCTGGCATAAAGAAGGTAAACGTGAAACCTCAGGTAGACCAATACTTCTTTCCTGATGGACGTTCCATATTCCTGCTGGCTGAAGGGCGCCTAGTAAACCTTGGCTGCGCTACGGGGCACCCATCGTTTGTTATGAGCAACAGCTTCAGCAACCAAACGTTGGCTCAGCTCGAGTTGTGGACAAAGTCGCTCAAGGTTGACGTTTACCGTCTGCCCAAGGAACTTGACGAGGAGGTAGCACGGTTGCACCTAGAACAGCTGGGCGTTAAACTCACCAGCCTCACACCCAAGCAGGCCAGCTACATCGGAGTAAAACCCGAAGGACCTTACAAACCGGATCATTACAGATACTAACAGGTTTTAGCACACTGTTAAAAAGCACCTCCAACGGGTGCTTTTTTCTTTTTTCAACGAAAGATATCGCAGCGAATGAGCTTTTCAGTAACTTTGATGAGGAGATAATCGAATATAAAAACCCTATGAATAGAGTTATGAGATCAAGATTACTCTTGGTAATTATTCTTATTACTACATTCAGCATTACTATTCAGGCTCAGCCGTCAACAGTTAAGGAAACTAACCGTTTTGCATACGCCAAGACTACGTTTCGACAATTTATTGCTCTTAATGTAAGAGCAACTGTATCATCAGACACACAAGCGCTTCTTTGGGGAACAGAAATCGCCGGGCTTGCCATAGATAGCAGCGGAAATATTGTAAATACATTTATTCTAAACTCCATAGGGAATGAGTTCGACAAGGAGGTAATCCGCGTTTTTAATTCAACAGCAGGACACTGGCTCAAGGACAGCAGCCAAGCCATTACCTACATCATCCTTCCCATTGCAGTGGAGCCAGTTGAAAATAAATTTGAAATTAACTGGGACAAAGCACCTAGTAGCATGCTGAGTGAAATAATAATATTGATCAGATTCCCTGGTCAGTTGCAATCAGATGAAAAACTCAAATCCGACTTATTCACGTACCAGTCAAAGAAGGAATATAATTGGGCACTTGACGCAGTTGACGAATTAATTGCAAGAAATCCTTTCAAGCGTGAATACTTCATTGCGCGTGCACAGCTCTATAGAAGTCTTCGGAAAAATGATCTTGCCTGTGCAGATATCAAACGAATTATATACATGCTTAAGCAAAGTGCACCGGAAGAGTTTCAGCATTATTGCAAATAGAGTTGAAACGGAAGCTAGTGAATTTAACGCCAGCCAAAGTAGCTTCATTATATTTTGTTAACAGGAACAATGGCGCTAACTTTGTCCCCTCAAATAACTTCACGCAAAAAACAAATCAACAAAAATGGGAAGCAACCAATACAAAATTAAGGCATACGACATTAAGGAGCTGATTTCACCTATGGGTTTCTGCTACGCCTCGGACACCATTACCGTAGATGGAATGAAGGTGGGTTACATGTACCGCGAAACCCGCGAGGATGACGATGACAGCGGCTGGCGGTTTCTTTCCGGCACCGAAACCGACGAGTATGTGGACGACGACACCAACAGCATGTTTTTCGAGGTAAACGTTATTGCCAACTACGATCCTGCCATTATCCCCTACCTGAAGATGCCCGTTGGAACGGAGCTGGAGCGCGAGGAGGGAACCGACAACTTTAAAAAAATAGAATAAGCGTTTTCACAATTTACCAAATTGGGAGTTGAATAATTGATAGCAGATGTAACTCACGTAAATTATTCACATGGAAACAGGTAGGTCAATACCAAGCCATAAGCCAAAGAAGGGCAAGTTGATGCAACTCCACAGAGAAGCCGTTCACTTTCTCACAAGGCGCATTTGGAGCATACGGCTGGAGCAATTTTCCAAAAACAAGTCGTTCCTCTACCGTACGCTGAGGATTATAGTATTGGCCTTTCGTGGGTTCATGGAGGATCAGGTATCACTAAGGGCATCGGCACTCACCTTCTACACTTTGATGTCCGTTGTTCCCGTTCTAGCCATGGGCTTTGGCATTGCCAAAGGGTTTGGCTACGATAAGTTGCTGGAAAATCAGCTGCTGGAAACGCTAAAGGGTCACGAAGAGATAGCATCAAAACTCATCGATTTCTCCAACTCACTGCTTGCCCGTACGGGAGGTGGATTAATTGCAGGAATTGGTATTGCCGTTTTATTTTGGTCAATTTTGAAGGTTTTTGGCAACATCGAACGGTCGTTCAACGCCATTTGGGAGATAGACAAACCGCGCCACTTTACACGTAAATTCAGCGATTACCTCTCCATGATGCTCATTGCCCCAATTTTAGTAGTAGCCTCCAGCAGCACCAACGTCTACATTATAACTCACCTAGGCACCTACACCCAGCAGCATGAAATGCTGGGATATGTGAGCCCATTTCTCTTCTTTTTGGTGAAGTTAATCCCCTACTTTCTAGTCTGGGTTCTTTTTACGCTCATCTACATTGTGATGCCCAACACCACCGTAAAAACCAAGTCGGGGATAGTAGCCGGAATTGTTGCCGGAACGCTCTTTGCAATTACGCAGTGGATTTACGTACACTTTCAGGTGGGAGTCTCACAGTACAACGCTATTTATGGAAGCTTTGCCGCCCTCCCACTTTTCCTAATTTGGATGCAGACCAGCTGGTTAATAGTGCTGCTGGGAGCGGAAATCTCTTTTGCCATACAGAATGTTCACCTATATGAATTTGAGAACGAGGCTGTTAATATCAGCCATCGTTCGAAGCGAACCCTTTCACTGTTGGTGATTCATCGGATTGTGAGCCGGTTTAAGAATGGAGAAGCACCCTTAACGGCCACCGATCTTTCCACCGATTTAAACATGCCCATTCGGCTGGTTAGGCATATTCTTCATGACCTTACACAGGCCAACCTAATTGCAGAAACCTACACCGACGAGCCAAAGACGAGAGCATACGTACCTGCCATCTGGATTGAAAAAATATCGGTACAGTTCGTAAACCAAGCGCTCGACAGCTTAGGCGTTGACCCGGTTATTGAATCGGCACCATCTGTATTGAATCACATTTTGGCCATTCAGCAGAATTTCGAGGATCACTTAAATAAGGATCCTGACAATAAGCTATTAAAGGATATCGATTAGCCTTGAGGAATATTTTAGGAGTACAAGCTAGTACCCATTGTAAACAAAAAGTAAGCGACCACTAGCAGTTACCGTATACTTTTTAAGGGAATAACCCCCACCGCTAGTAGGATAGCCATAGCCCATCAAGGAGTAAACCCTTTTGCATTTGGGGCAAACCACCTGTTGAGGATTATTAGCGTCGATAGCTACCGCCTGACCGAGATCGTTGGGACAGGTAGCATCAAAAGCGTAATACCCATCAACACCGGAGTTGTAAATAATCACGCCGTGCAGCTGGTAGCCATAGTTCGGCACTACAATGGAATTTAGCGGAAAGTTGAGATTGTTGGCATCCGGCATATCCAGATTTACCTGAAAGTTGATGGTCACATCTGGAACAGGATTCACAATCTCCTTATTGCACGAGAGCAAGAGGATTGGGAAAAGCAAAATAAAACTAATCTTACGAAACACTTGTTCCATTAAAAATTGTAAATTTGTGACAATGAGGTTTCATGTTAAAACGATACTCGTAGCTATTTTGTTATTTTCTGTAGCTCCAAAAATTTCGGCGCAAAGTACAAAAAAGTATTGTATCGATATTGGTCCCATAAAAGATCCCTTATCGAGAAAAATTATCAGAATGCGCTACAACCGTGACAAAAAGCGGAAAGAGCGGCTGGCTGACAGAATCAAAGAAAAACAGGAGAGG
>DATKTT010000027.1:0-5323 GCA_035530955.1 Williamwhitmania sp.
GGTGGCACACAAAATTGCCAAAGAGTTTGGCGGAGATAATGTTGAATTTATTCCTGTGCATGATGCAAAAGCAGGTGATGTTGATCGGTTTAAAAATGTGATTTTTGGCTGCTCAACCATTGGTAAGGAAACATGGCAGGCCGCATCTGTAAAGAAGGATTGGGATCTTTTTCGCAGTGAGCTTGAAATGATAAATGTTGAGGGAAAAGTATTTGCCATTTTTGGCCTTGGTGATCACCTGACCTATCCATTTCATTTTGTGGATTCCATGGGAGAAATTGGAAAGACATTGCTTTCGAAGGATGCCAATGTAGTGGGCCGCTGCTCGGTAAAGGAGTACGATTTTAAGGATTCTGAAGCCGTTATTGATGGTGAGTTTATTGGACTGCCTATTGATGAGGATTTTGAGGAAGAGCTTACTGAACCCCGGATCAAAAACTGGGTTGTTCGCCTAAAAAATAAGTTTGTTTAGCGTTTTAAGCAAATATGTCATAGAGAGAGGGCTGACCGTTTGGTTGGCCCTTTTTTTTATTTGAAAAGGAGGGAGTGGTACATTCTCCCATAAACGACATTTGTATAAGATTGCTCTTAACTTCTCCAATGAATTCTCATTTTTGCCCCATTTAATGAAAACATCCATTCCTTTTTTTTATATTTAGCCTGTATATCATACCGCTATGAACAAAAAAATTTCCATTACGGTATTGCTTCTTTTGGCATCACTTGTTTCGTGGGGGCAAATTTCTCCTCTCGGAATTCCATTCCATAGGCAATATACTCCTGAGGAATACAAAGGATCGGAAACAAATTGGTCGGTTGCCTCCGACGATTTGGGCCTGATGTATTTTGGAAACGAGGGAATGATTCTTGAATATGATGGGCACGAGTGGCGCGATATTCCTGTTAAGGATGACAACATTCAATCCCTTTGCAATGGTTCCGGTAACATCTACTTTGGTGGAACTCGATCGTTTGGGGTAATCAAAACCAATGCGCTAGGCAATCACTATGCATTCTACCTCTCCGAAAGACTTGGTAGTAATGTGGAGGTAAACAACATTTGGAAAACCTACTGTATCGATAAAAAAATATTCTTTTGCTCATTAAAGCGCATCTTTATTTACGATCCCAAGGAAGATGTAATTCAGATGGTGGAGTTGCCCAAGAATAGCTTTTTAGCCTTTGTGGTAAATAGCCAGCTGGTAGTTGGTAATTGGGAGCAAGGCCTTTTAAAACTCACAGGCAATAAGGTTGAGTTGGCTGAAGGTGGAGGCTATTTCAAGAAGAAGGATATTTTTAGTGTTTTGCCGTACGATGCCGATCGCTGGCTCATTGCCACCAACCTTGACGGCTTGTACCTCTACAATCCCAACGACGGGAAAGCCGAGGTGTTTGAACCAACGCAAGAGGCTAAGCAGACAAACAAATTTCTGAAGGACAACAACTTTTATACGGGGGCTATTGTCAACGATTCCACCTATGCTTTAGGAACGTTTGGTGGCACACTATTAATGAACAAGCAGGGTAGGATCGTTACGCTAATCAATAAAAAGTATGGCCTTTCGAGTGAGGAAACCACGGGCTTAATGGTTCGTCCATCATCGCCTCAATCCATGCAGCTTTGGCTTACCCTCGTGCTAGGAATTGCAAATGTAGACTATCCTTCAGTAACGGCTCACTTTGCAGATGAGTCGGGGCTTTTTGGTAACGTGCAAACCCTTAAGCGCTACAATGGAATACTCTACGTTGGTACAATCCGAGGCTTATATACTCTGCGATTTAATGCTTTTGGATTACCTGAATTCGTTCAGATTAAGGAGGTAGAGGGTCAGGTTAATAACTTGTTAGTTGTAAAGGAGAAGAACAAAGATGTATTGCTAGTTGGTTCAAACCTTTACCTATACAAAATCACCAATGGCAAGATAGACCGATTCAACTCCGTTGATGCGCTCACATACAAATTTGTTAAGCCAAAGTTCTCCAATAAGGTAGTGTATGTGGTGAGCGAGCGTAGTCTCAAGCGCTTGGTCCTCGTTAATGGAGAGTGGCATCTTGATAACAATTGGCATAGCATTAACGAGTATTGCGAGGATATTCAGGATTTACCCGATGGGAAGTTGCTGTGCAAAACCAAGCATGGACTTTTTATTGTCGATTCTAGCGGTGTTTATACCCCAATTATTGATAGAGAGGGGCTTAAGTCTCGAATCGTTGAGGTTGCCAATCAGGTGTATGTGATTAGTGACACCTCCTCCCAAATAATTGCAAATGATAAGCTGCTTCCTACAAGAAACTTAGATTCGGCATTCCAAATGCCCTCCCAAAAAATACAGGAAGTTTTCCAACTAAAGAAGGACCTGCTTCTTTTAGTCTTGAAGGAGCAATACGATGTTAGCTATGCCTTGGCAAGAAAAACCTCCACAGGCTGGAATATAGACACGCATGTTGCCGGGCGGGTTCCCTCCATGTCTAATCCAGAGGTTATACTTGATAACGATTCCACCACCATTTGGATAGGAGGATCAAAAGGACTTTTTTCCCTTGATCTCAGAAATATGGGGAATATGCCCAAGAGCAAGATCTCCACTTTGATTCGATCAATTTCGCTGAAGGAAGATTCGTTGCTTTATAATGGCAGCTACGACCCTATAATTAATACGATTTTGGATATTAATACCGATGGGCACTTTTTAATAAACAAATCGATATCGTTTAAATACAACTATTTGAGTTTTGTTGTGGCTCTGCCATTCTACGAGGATGAACAAAAAACTCAGTATAGCTATAAATTGGATGGTTTTGATAGGGGTTGGTCACGTTGGACGAATGATAACAAAAAGAGTTATCCCAACCTTTCTGAGGGTACCTACAAGTTCTGGGTAAAGGCTCGAAATGTTTATGGGGAGGAGTCGATACCAGCATGTGTAGAGTTCGAAATTCTCCCACCGTGGTACAGAACTATAATCGCTTTCATCCTCTACTTTATTGTTGCAATTCTCTTCGTTTATGCAGTGGTGCGGTTTTACACTCGCAAGCTGGAAGAAGATAAAAAGCGGTTGGAGCAAACGGTGAAGGAGCGTACGGCAGAGGTGGTTCGGCAAAAGGATGAGATCTTGGATAAAAATCTAGAAATTGAAAAAAAGAATAAGGATATCACCGACTCCATTAGGTATGCTAAGCGAATCCAAACTGCGGTATTACCAAACAAGCAATCATCGCCCAATCTGGAGTATTTCATCTACTTCAAGCCGCGCGATATCGTAAGTGGCGACTTCTACTGGGTATACCATTTCGATGCCCAGAATGTTGTGATTGTTGCTGCTGTGGATTGCACTGGGCATGGCGTTCCTGGAGCATTTATGAGTATGTTGGGTGTGGCCTTTTTGAATGAGATTGCTTCTGACCCTGCCATTAAGCACACCGATGAAATTCTGAACGTGCTTAGAGATTTTGTAATTCGGTCGCTCAACCAAACGGGAAAAGAGGGCGAGTCAAAGGATGGTATGGACATTGCAATTGCTCGCATAGACCTTCAAACGAGCATGCTTGAATTTTCTGGCGCCAATAATCCACTATTCCTCATACGCGATGGTGAGCTACAGGAATACTTACCCGATAAAATGCCCATTGGTATTCATATCAAGGCAGAGGAGCCATTTACACGACATGAAATTAAGCTGCAGGAGGGTGATTTAATGTATCTCTTTTCCGATGGCTTTTCCGACCAGTTTGGTGGACCAGATATACGCAAGTATATGAAGAGGCAGCTAAAGGAATACTTGCTAAAAATTTGCCACCAGCCCATGGATCAACAGCAACGATTAATTGAAGAAGAATCTATTCGTTGGATGGGCGATTTGGAGCAAATTGACGATCAACTCATCATTGGGCTACGCTTTACGAGTAATAATAAAAAGAGGCAGCTGTAGATACTCTTTACCTGCTGGTCTAATTCTCACAGACTCCCACCGTATTCCAATTGGTGGGAGTTTTTGTTTATTTTCAGTTTGTTATGCCGTAAATTTCACAAAATGGTTTTGCTTCCAATGTGGAAGTTAACCTATGGAGAATAAAGGTTAATGTACCTAATAGTTCCTCTAAATGAAACCTAACAACTGAAAATATGAATCGATTTATTGTTACTACATTATTGGTTGTTTCCCTTTTCTCGATAAATAGGGTAAACGCGCAGCAAGTCATAGCTGCAAGTGGTGGTGAGGCGAAAAGCTCGAACTTCAGCGTCACCTATACGGTTGGTGAGGTAGCTACCCAAACCTTATCGGGGGGTACCTTCATTGTTAATCAAGGTTTTCAGCAGCCGTCCTATGTTGTTACCTCCATTGAGGATAACTTCCTCTTGATGGATCTAAAAATTTTCCCAAATCCAACAATGGGAATTCTCCATGCTGAGATTTCACAATCACCTGAAGCAAGGCTGTTAGTTCGGCTGTATGATATTAAAGGGCAGCTAATTTTGGAAAAGGAGGAGTCACTTTTTGATGGACAAGGAAGATTTGACCTGGACCTATCGAACCTTACCCCGGGAATCTTTATTCTAAAGATTTTCTCGAAAGATAAGCCGTTGAAGGTTATGCAAATATTGAAGAATTAGTGCACCACATCCTTTGTTTACACTGAAAATTCCTCCCGAACATTTGTCACCATCTCAGTTTGTAACCTAAGACTTAAGCCCATGAAATCAATATTTACCCAAAGCAGAGCACTTTTCGTGTTTCTTTTGCTATTCGTTGCGATTGCCCAAGCCCAATCGCCCCAAGGCATGGCCTACCAAGCCGTGGTCAGGAATGCTTCCGGTACCCCAGTCACGAGCACTCCGGTAGGTATGCGATTCAGCATTCTGCAGGGAAGTTCCACCGGAAGCGCCGTCTACGTTGAAACTCAAAGTGCTACCACTAACGGGCAAGGTGTGGTAGCACTCACCATTGGAGCGGGTAGCCCGGTATCGGGAACTTTTGCAGCCATCAACTGGGCTAACGGACCCTACTTTCTCAAGGTGGAGGTTGACCCCAATAATCAGGAAACTTATCCCCTAAGCAATGTTAGCCAGCTGCAGTCGGTTCCCTATGCACTTTACGCAAAATCTTCATCCTCATCCTACTGGTCCATCAATCAAAGTGGAGGTATCTATCCAAGTAATGGTGGTAATGTGGGTATTGGAACAGCAACGCCCAATGGCATGCTGGAGGTTAAGGGAACGGATAGCGACCCCACAGTTCCGCTCTTTGAGGTGAAGGACATCAACGGAAATCCGGTTTTTGCTGTATATCCCGATGGGGTAGAGGTAACGGTGGATATGGCAGCT
>DATKTT010000028.1:0-5758 GCA_035530955.1 Williamwhitmania sp.
ATACAGCGAACTGTAAGACAGGGTCGTGAACTTTTTGCGAGCTAATCCTGTCGCGATCAGCAATGGCTAAGCCATTTGTTGAAGGACATTATTATACTGGCTATCAACAGCCATGTTTATAACCCTGTCGTCGTTCTTACATAAACCCCAGTTCGAGCATGGCCTCTTCGCTCATCATGCTCTTGTCCCAAGGTGGGTCGAAGGTGAGGTTGATAACCACATCGGTAATGCCCGTAATTTCACCAACCCTGTCGTTTACCTCCATAATAAGCTGGTCGGCCATGGGACAGTTGGGTGCGGTGAGGGTAAGCTTTACCTCCACCTTTCGGTTGTCGTCGATGTTAACTTCGTAAATGAGACCTAGGTCGTATATGTTTACCGGAATTTCCGGATCATACACATTCTTTAATACCTTGACAATGTCGGTCTCAATATCGGGAATAGGTCGTAATTCCATGTTTTCTAGCTATTTAATTTTGATTTAAAGGCCATAGCGTAGAGCTTCATCTGTTTAATCATGGCAAGTAGGCCATTGGCTCTGGTGGGAGAAAGATTCTCCTTAAGTCCTATCTGGTCAATAAAATGTAGGTCAGAGTTGATTATCTCATCAGGAGTTCTTCCGGAAAGCACCCGAATAAGCAAGGCAATTATACCCTTGGTGATAATAGCGTCGCTATCGGCGGTAAAGACAATGCTGTCATCCTGCAGCTCGGCATTTATCCAAACGCGGCTTTGGCATCCCTTAATAACATATTGGTCGGTCTTGAACTTTGGATCGATGGCTGGAACATTCTTACCAAGCTCGATGAGGTAGGCGTAACGGTCCATCCATTGGTCGAGACTACTGAATTCGTCAACAATTTCTTCCTGAACTTTTTCTAAGGTCATGGCATTATTTATTAATTCTGCTGATGTGGCATTTTTGCCCATCCATTCAATTACAAATCTTGCTATTCAAACATCTCCTTCACCTTCAGCAATGCTTGGTAGAGCTTGTCTACCTCCTCCATGGTGTTGTAGAGACCAAAAGAGGCTCTAACCGTTCCACCAATTCCAAAGTGCTGCATAACCGGTTCGGTGCAATGCGTGCCAGTTCTTACGGCCACCCCTAGCTTATCTAATATCATGCCGGTATCGTAGTGGTGAATATCTTTCAAAAGAAATGATATGAGGCTTACCTTATGCGGTGCATTTCCATAGATAGTTAACCCGGGAATGGAGAGTAGCTTTTCGGTGGCATAACGAAGCAGCTGCTCTTCGTGAGCAGCAATGTTGTCCACTCCAAGCGATTGAACGTAACGGATAGCCTCAGCAAGACCAACGGCCCCAATGAAGTTGGCGGTTCCTGCCTCAAACTTGAGCGGCAAATCGGCATAGGTGGTCTTTGCAAAGGTTACGGTGCCAACCATGTCGCCACCGCCTTGGTATGGTGGCATTTGCTCCAGCCACTTTTCCTTACCATACAGAACGCCAATGCCTGTAGGACCATAGATTTTATGTCCAGAAAAGGCGTAAAAATCACAATCAATATCCCGAACATCTACGCCTAGGTGATGAATGCCCTGTGCACCATCTATCAGAACAGGGATGTTGCGCTGATGGGCTAAGGCTATAATCTCCTTAATTGGGTTTACGGTTCCAAGGGAGTTGGAGGCTTGAGTTACCGCAACAATCTTTACCTTTGGAGTAAGCAAATCGGGTAGCAAATTCATGCGAAGCAATCCATTCTGGTCGAATGGAATTACCTTTAACTTGGCGCCCTTTCGTTCGCACATGAGCTGCCAAGGAACAATGTTGGAGTGGTGCTCCATTTCCGACACCAAAACTTCGTCTCCTGCCTTAATGAACCTCTCGCCAAAGCTAAAGGCAACAAGGTTTATGGCCCCAGTGGTTCCAGATGTAAACACAATTTCACGGGTAGAAGTCGCATTTATGAATCCACGAATAGATTCTCTGGCCTCCTCATACTTTTCGGTAGCCTGCTCGCTGAGGAAGTGGGCACCACGGTGAATGTTGGCATTGAGCTGTCGGTGCATTCTGTCGAGCGCATCCAGCACCTGAACGGGTTTTTGAGCCGTGGCACCATTATCGAGATAAACCAGTGGCTTTCCATGAATAACCTGGTCAAGGATGGGGAAATCGGCTCTTACTTTTTTGATGTCAAACGACATTGTATCAGGATATTTTCAAATTCAATATTGTAAATGCAGTTACATCACTTACTAGCAGCAGTGCATGGCGCAGGTGTTACAGCGAGCCAACTCGCCTCGTAGGCGTTTATCTACCAGCTCATCGACCCTTGCGCGAAGCGGTTCAATGGTTATTTTTTGAATTACATCGTGGGCAAAGCCAAACATTTGTAGCAGACGAGCCTCGCGCATGCCAATTCCTCTTGCTCGCATGTAGAAGAGCGCCTCTTCATCCATCTGTCCAACCGTTGCACCATGGCTACACTTAACGTCGTCGGCATAAATCTCCAGCTGAGGTTTGGTGTATATCCGGGCATCGTCGGTAAGGAGCAGGTTGTTGTTGGTTTGGAAGGCCTGTGTTTTTTGGGCATCCTTGCGCACCAAAATTCTGCCATTGAAAGCAGCTGTGGCCATGTCGTCCAGTATATTTTTGAAGAGCTCATTGCTTACGCAGTTGGGCACGGCATGGTCTACAAAGGAGTAGTTGTCCACGTGCTGCGTTTTGTCGACCAACGACAAACCGTAAATATGGTTTTCGGCACCCTCTCCACCAAGCACAACGTTGATATTGTTGCGCACAATACCTCCGTGAAGAGTAATGGTGTTGGTGTTTACAACACTGGCAGCCTCCTGTTGAATGTAGATGTTTGAAATATGGTAAGAGCCATTGTGCTCATTCTGCATGCGCACATATTCAAAGTTGGAACTTTTACCAGCAAATACCTCGGTTGCTGAGTTGGTAAGGAAGTTCTGAGGACTAAGCGTATGGTCGCACACAACCACCTTGGCTTCGCTGTTTTCTTCTAGCACAAAGAGGTTTCGTGGTTGGGTCATCAGCGCCTCGTCTGAAAGTAAAATATTGATTATCTGAATGGGCTTTTCGAGCACGGTGGACTTTGGAATGTAGAGGAATACTCCGTCCTGTGCAAAAGCGGTATTCAGGGCTACCAAACTCTCATCCGCAACATCGGCATAGCGTCCATAGTGTCGACTCACAATTTCCGGATATTGAAGCGCTGCCTCGGCAAGGCTACCCATGATAATGCCATTGGGCATTACCTCCAACTTATTTTCACCAAAGTAGTAGCCGTTTACCAGCAGCAATACATCGGTGTCCAGCGAAGGCACATCACACTTGAAGATATCGTCAACACTAAATTCCACCTTCCGGGGAGCAAAGTACTTCTCAAACTCCTTTTCAAAAAGGGTGGTAATGTTGGTATACTTATACTTCTCCGACTTCCGGTTGGGTAGTCCAAGAATATTGAAGCTCTCAATAGCGTCGGCGCGGGCAGCGTTAATGCTGTCGGCAGCACCCTCCCTAAGCAAATCGAGATTTGCCAGGTAGAGGTTGACAAAATCGGCAGTTATTCTATTTTCTGATACTTTTCCAGTCATAACCTAGTTGGTTTTTAAGGCTATTACTGCCCATTTTTGATCCAGTCGTATCCCTTTTCCTCCATCTCAAACGCCAGCCCCTTACCGCCCGATTTCACAATCTGACCGTTATAAAGAATGTGCACGTAGTCAGGAACAATGTAGTCGAGCAGACGCTGGTAGTGCGTAATCACAATGGAGGCATTTTCTGGTGTGCGTAACTTGTTTACCCCATTGGCAACAATCCGTAGCGCATCAATGTCGAGACCGGAGTCGGTTTCGTCGAGGATTGAAAGCATTGGCTCCAGCATGGCCATCTGAAAAATTTCGTTCTTCTTCTTCTCTCCACCCGAAAATCCTTCGTTTACCGAACGGTTGGTTAGCTTTGCGTCAATCTCCACAATTTCGCTCTTTTGGCGCATAGTTTTTAGAAAGTCGGATGCTGATAGTGGCTCAAGTCCCTTATACTTTCGATGCTCGTTGAGCGCAGCACGCATAAAGTTTACCATGCTTACTCCCGGAATTTCAACCGGATACTGAAAGCTTAGGAAGATACCTGCCCGTGACCGGTCTTCAGCCGGCATGTCGAACAGATTTTTTCCGTTGAAGGTGACCTCACCCTGTGTAACCTCAAACACATCGCGTCCAGCCAAAACTGCAGCAAGCGTGCTTTTCCCAGATCCATTTGGACCCATTATGGCATGCACCTCTCCGGCCTTCACCTCAAGGTTTATTCCCTTTAATATCTCCTTGCCATTGATACTGGCGTGTAAGTTTTTAATTGTAAGCATAGTGTGTTATTAAGAAGTTATACGGGAGTTAAACTGAAGTTATTCAGTAGTTATACAGAAGGAGTCATTGACTCTCAGCAATAGCCTTGCAATATGAGTTTAAAAGTAAACTGACATCAACAATGCTCTTCATTAATAACAATTTAACATCCGCTGAAATATATCCTAAATCATTGCCAAGAATGATATAATACCTGCATTCCTCTAACGACCCTTGTGAAATGTTATAAAACCTTAACTTGTCTAAGGTTCCCTTCTTTCTATATCCCTCAGATATGTTTGATGGGATAGAAACTGCTGCTCTTCGAAACTGAGAAGTTAATCCATATAATTCATCCTTAGGAAAAGAAGAAGTCTCCTTGTAAACCAACAACACAAATTCATGTGCCTTCTGCCAAACAAGTAAATCCTCAAACCTTTTTGATTTTTGATGATTATCCTCCATCACAAAAATTCTTATAACTTCCGCTTAACTCCCGAATAACTTCAGTCTAACTTCTTCTTTTACCCAACACTTCCCTCCAAGCTAACCTGCAGTAATTTCTGAGCTTCTACAGCAAACTCCATGGGGAGCTGGTTGAGCACTTCCTTGGCATAGCCGTTAACTATTAGTCCAATAGCATCCTCGGTGGAAAGTCCACGCTGGTTGCAGTAAAAAATCTGGTCTTCCCCAATTTTTGAGGTTGTAGCCTCATGCTCCACCAATGAACTTTTATTCTCCACCTCAATGTAAGGGAAGGTGTGAGCACCGCACTTATCGCCTAGCAACAGCGAGTCGCACTGGGAGTAATTCCTTACGTTTTCGGCATTTTTGAGCACCTTAACCAACCCACGGTAGCTGTTTTGGCTAAAACCTGCCGAAATTCCTTTCGACACAATGCGGCTTCGAGAGTTCTTCCCAATGTGAATCATCTTGGTGCCCGTATCGGCCTGCTGGTAGTTGTTGGTTAACGCCACGGAGTAAAACTCAGCATAGGTGTTGTCCCCCTTGAGTATGCAGCTGGGATACTTCCAAGTGATGGCTGAACCGGTCTCCACCTGTGTCCACGACAGTTTAGCGTTGTCGCCCTTGCAGATGCCACGCTTGGTTACAAAGTTGAATATTCCTCCTTTTCCGTTCTTATCGCCTGGATACCAGTTCTGAACGGTTGAATATTTTACCTCCGCATCCTTCATCACCACGATTTCTACAATGGCGGCGTGGAGTTGGTTCTCGTCGCGCATCGGGGCAGTACAGCCCTCAAGGTAGCTAACGTATGACCCTTCGTCGGCAACTATTAGCGTGCGCTCAAATTGACCAGTGTTGGCGGCGTTAATTCTAAAGTAGGTGGATAGCTCCATGGGGCAACGCACGCCTTTAGGTATATAGCAAAACGAGCCATCGCTAAATACTGCGGAGTT
>DATKTT010000029.1:0-12733 GCA_035530955.1 Williamwhitmania sp.
CACCATTTAGGCATTTCACCCTTCAGCAATTTGAACCCAAAATTACAACTTAAACTTCAACCCTGTAACTGTTATGTAGCATGAAAAAACATTAATTGGCTATATTTGTGTTTAAATTGATGAACGCTAATGGCTTCTCTAAAATCTTTTAAGGTGTTATTACACGAAGCCCGGTTTTCGGATGATGTTCTGGAACGGCTATTGCAGCAGCTAAATGAGCATAGTAGCGACCTCGAACAAATGGCAATGTTTGCTCTAGCCGTTCAGGCGAAGCTTATGGCCAGCGATCCTGTATACACACATACCGAGGTAGTTCCAGGTTGGCATGCTGCACTAAACCAGTCGGTGGCATACTCCAACGGAACACCGCTAGTGGATGGTTTGGAGCGAATAGCGGAGAGTTTTTGGAAGTTGGCTGTTAATGGTTTTAAACCAGCTGCACTTTCTCATTGGTCGGTTTCACCAGGTGTTAGCGTTGATAAAATTGCAAGTGATGCAACCAAAACTTTGAGTTGTTTCACCCAAGGTTTAGGCATTCCGTTGGTGGAGGGGGGAGTTTATATCTCCTCCGATATTGATCCGGAACCATTTGTTTGTAGCAGCTTAGTTGGTATCAGGAAGGGGCTAGGTTGTACGCATAAACCGTTGGCTAGCAGCAACGTTTACCTCATTGGCAACTATACATTACCAGAGTTTTATGGTAAAGAAGCATCTATCCTCTCGCGCGCATTCGATTTTAAGGAGAATGTGGAGAATCACAAAACAGGAATTTTTGCCAAGCAGCTCGATTTTGCCCTCGGTGAACTTTTTAAGGCCGAGGTAATTTCGGATGTACAACCGCTCACAACACTTGGCTTGTTGCGAACAGCACTCGCCATTTCGTTACGGTGGAATTTGGGAATGCGGCTTGATGTTAAAAGAGTGTTGGTGGGAATAGATTCTTGTACCATATTAGAACTGTTAAGCGCTGAAACACTTAATCGGCTGATGGTTGTTTGTCCAGTTGGAAAGGAGCCTATATTGGAGGTAATACTTGAGAAGTGGGACATCCCATACAGCAGAGTTGGGCGCATCGAAGAAAGTCCGGTTGTAACGATAGAGGCAAAAGGTGAGGAACTAATCGCAATTGACCTTGCCATTATTAGCAAACTTGGCATTCTCAAAAAGGAGTTGGAGACAGTTGCTATACCATCATTTGAAAAATGCAGCACTGAGTGGGGCTCACCTCAAGTAGATCTTATCGATGCCATAATGCTGGTATTATCCAGCTCAAGCCTCTCTCCTAAAATGTGGTTTCGGGAGCAGTTCGACGCAAGCTTGTTAAGCGGCCCAAACTTGAGCAACCCGTCCGATGCAGGTATTGCAGTACTCCCCGAAGCGAGGAGGAGTATTGCAGTAGCACAGGTTCTTAATCCGAGGATGTCTCAAATAAGCTATGAAAAATCGCTCATCCTTAGCTTTGCTGAGGCTACCCGTAAGGTGATTTGCTCCGGTGCAATTCCAATGCAGGCTTCCTTAATGCCAGCTATATTTGGTGATAACGAGGAACAAGACATCAGGGTGCAAGAGTTGCAGCGGCTATTTTATCAGGTATGTGACCAATGGGGTGTAGTAGGATCGGCCCAGCAGCCGTTTATAAAATTGAGACCAGTACAAAAATCTGCAGTTTTTTCTGCAGTGGCTATCTTGGGAGTTGTGGATGGATCGTCTCCATTAACACGAAGTTTTCTGGATAAGGGTGATATGATTTACCTCCTTGGCGAGCCCGCTACTTCACTTGCCGGAAGCGAGTTGGAAACTTGCCTAGGCCATTCCAATGCCAGCTACATTCCCTATTTCGATATCCATCGGGAGTTCCGTTTGCAAAAGGCGTTGCTACAGCTTTACCGGTTAGGTATTCTTAATTCGGCACACAGCGTTGGGCGGGGTGGCATTTTCACCTCTCTCGTGGAGTGCGGCCATTTGCATAGCCTTGGCTTCGATATTACAACCGATTCAGAAATTGAAACAAACATCTTCCTTTTTGGCGAGTCCCCAGGAATGGCCGTGGTTACAGTGCCTTCTACCAGAGAAGTTCAGTTTATTGATTTTATGGTAGCCCAGCAACAGAGCTTTAGAACCCTTGGCCATGTTACTAAGGCAGAGGTTCGCGTTGACGATATCTCTTGTGGATTTATCAACGATTTACAAAAGCTTTACGTGTAGCTATGCCTGTTAACTAAAAATTACCCAAATTTGCATGCTATTATCAAGCAAACCGTATGCGGTTGTGGTACCATTTTGATTGCCAGTGGGAAAGGTTCTCTATCGATTCCTAGGTGGTGAAAAGTAGTAGTATTGTCGAAAATTGTTACATTTATTATGGCTGATAAAGAAAAGGTGGTGGGCATGTTTAACAATATTGCCCCTACTTACGATTTTTTAAATCACTTTCTCTCACTCAATATTGATAAAGTTTGGCGCCGCAAAATAGTGAGGCTATTGCGCCCTCATGCGCCACAGCGAATTTTAGATGTTGCATCTGGCACCGGTGATTTGGCAATTGCCCTGTCTAAGTTGCATCCAGCTGGCATTGTTGGGGTCGATATTTCGGAGGGTATGCTCGAGGTGGGCCGCGTAAAGGTTGCCAAGAAGAAGCTGAGTCAAACCATCTCATTGCTGTATGGCGATTCTGAAAACCTTCCTTTTCCCAACGGCTCTTTCGATGCTGTGGCGGTATCGTTTGGCGTTCGAAACTTTTCCCACCTCGATATCGGGTTACAGGAGATGCAACGGGTATTAAAGGTAAACGGAATTGTTGCCATTCTTGAATTTTCCATGCCCCGACACTTTCCGGTAAAGCAGTTTTACAAGTTTTACTTTCTTAAAATACTTCCACTATTTGGAAAAATATTTTCAGGAAACAGTGAGGCCTACGAGTATCTGCCTGACTCGGTGATGAAATTTCCCGATGGGGAGCAATTTCTGGAACGGCTGAGAGATGCTGGGTTTAGTAGTGTAAGCGAAAAAAGGCTGAGCTTTGGGATTGCTACCATATACACGGGCATTAAGGAGGAAAAGAAGAAGCGACAATAATTGAGCTACCCCTCCGTTTCTTTGAAGCTGGGTGTATAAACCTTGGAATAAATGAGTATAACCAGCAGCTATATTGGCTGATTGTAAAATTTAGCATTTGTAATATTGAATAGGTTGAAATCTCTTCTATTTGTTCTGGTTGCTGCAGCTTTGCTTTTGCCGGCAAAACAGGTTTTTGCCCAAGTTCAAAAAAAACCGTTCACCCAGCTCGATTATGACTACGGGAAGCCACTTCACTTCGGTTTCTCCCTAGGCTTTAACATTATGGACTTCACAGTCAAAAACAATGGGAAACCGCAGGTTTTAGCTCCCGGCGATACCACTATTTTGTGGAGTGATGTAAGCGACCAAGTTCCAGGTTTCAACGTCAACATAATTATGGATTACCGGTTGAACCAATCCTTTAGCCTGCGCTTTCTTCCGGGTTTATCGTTTGGTCAACGCGATTTGAACTTCTTCGATAAAACGGGAAATGTGCAAACCACCATGAAGTTGGAATCTTCCTTTATCGAATTCCCTTTTTTGCTGAAGTACAAGGCAAAGCGGTCTGGAGATATAAGGCCTTACCTTATTGCTGGCATTAATCCTCGCTTTGATGTAGCTGCCTTTAAAAAGTTGAACAATAAGGAGGGGATATATGTAAGGCTTAATGAATACGACCTTTACTACGAGTATGGTGCCGGCCTTGACTTTTACCTTAACTACTTTAAGTTTTCCATTGAGATGAAGTATTCGGCAGGATTGCTAAACGTTCTTTCTCCTGACTTGGTGGAGGGAGGCGAAGGCTACGTGAAATCAATCGACCAAATTAAGTCACAAATTTTTGTAATTTCCTTTCATTTCGAATAGTTACCATGCCAGTTGAGCTATCGCTTTCATTAAGTCCAAAACAGGCTTCTGAAGAGCAATTTTTTAAACCACTAGTTGCCGAAAAGTTGAGCATTTCGCAGAAGGAAATTTCGGCAATTCGCATTATACGTAAGTCTATTGACGCTAGGGGACGGCAGGTAAAAGTTAACTTGGGATTGCTTGTATTCATTAATGAAGATGACACCTACAATGCTGAGGATGCCGTTAAGCTTTGCAACGTAAGTTTGGCAGAACCCGTAGTGGTTGTGGGTTCTGGTCCTGCTGGGCTTTTTGCTGCGCTGCGCTTGATTGAGCTCGGTCTCAAGCCTATCGTAATTGAGAGAGGAAAGGATGTAAGTGCTCGAAAGCGCGATATTGCCACCATTAACCGCGACCAAGGTGTTAATCCCGATTCAAACTATGCCTTTGGGGAAGGTGGTGCCGGGACCTTTTCCGATGGCAAGCTATATACCCGCTCGAAAAAGCGAGGCGATGTGGCTCATATCCTTAAAATATTTCACCAGTTTGGTGCCCAGGACAGCATCCTTTATGAGGCACACCCACATATTGGGACCAATGTATTGCCAAGAGTGGTTACGGCCATAACTAAGGCCATTGTTGAGGCTGGGGGTGAGGTGCATTTCAACAAGCGTGTTGACGATATTTTGCTAATTGGGAATAGCATTGGTGGGGTGGCTTGTGGCGGAGAAACTTTTAAAGCGAAGGCCGTTGTACTGGCAACAGGGCATTCTGCAAGAGATATTTACAACCTGCTATACAAAAAGGGTATTACAATTGAGGCTAAGCCATTTGCAATGGGAGTTCGAGTTGAGCATCCTCAAGCACTCATCGACTCAATTCAATATCATATTCCTTCCAGGGGTGAATATCTTCCCGCAGCCTCCTATTCATTGGTCCATCAAGCAGATGAAAGAGGGGTTTACTCCTTTTGCATGTGCCCTGGAGGATTTATTGTTCCAGCGGCCTCCTCGCCAGGTGAGGTGGTTGTGAATGGCATGTCGCCCAGTGAAAGAAATTCTCCTTTTGCAAACTCTGGTATTGCTGTTGAAATTCGGTTGGATGATCTGCGTTCATACCAGAGCTATGGCGATTTGGCCGGGTTAACCATGCAATCGAGATTGGAGAAAAAGGCCTTCGAGCATGGGGGTGGAGGTCAGAAAGCTCCTGCTCAACGTCTAACCGATTTTGTATCTGGGCGTTTTTCCAGCCAGCTACCTGATTGTTCTTACCACCCAGGCCTCAATTCCAGCGAAATGCACGAGTGGCTCCCTCAGCCAATAAGCAAAAGGTTGAGAGAGGCATTCAAGGCTTTCGACACAAAAATGCGTGGATTTTTAACCAACGAGGCAGTTATTCTAGGGGTGGAGTCCAGAACATCATCACCCATTCGTATTCCTCGTAACGAGCAAACGCTTATGCATATTAAGGTTGAAGGTCTGTTTCCATGCGGTGAAGGGGCAGGTTATGCTGGAGGTATTACCTCCTCGGCCTTGGATGGGCAAGCAAGTGCTGATGCGGTGGCCAATTGGCTTAGCCATTAGCAATTCTTCGCTTAAATTCGGACAGCGCAATGGCCGTAGCGGTGGCTACGTTAAGCGATTCAGCTCCAAAATTTCCAGCCATAAAGGATGGTATAGTAATATTTCGGTCAATAATGCTTGCCACCTCAGGCGAAATACCATTCCCCTCGTTTCCCATTACCAGCACTCCTGTAGTGCTTAGCGATGCTTGGTAAATATTCTCTCCTCCCAAAAAGGTGCCATAAATTTTCATTCCGCTATTTTTTGCTTCATTTAAAAATAGCGGAAGATTTTTGTAGTGAATTCTGACCTTTGCAATAGCCCCCATGCTGGATTGTATAACCTTACTGTTGTAGCAATCCACCGTTCCTGTTGAGCAAATAAGGTCTTCAATGCCAAACCATAAGCAAAGCCGAATAATGGTGCCTAGGTTTCCAGGGTCCTGAAGGTCGTCGATGGCAACAATTAATTTTTGCTGCATAGAATCCAGGTTGGACTTATGCTGTGGAAGATGGAAAACACCCAGTGCGGGAGAGGGTGTGGAAAGCCCTGAAATTTTTTTCATTTCACTCGATGAAATCTTAAAAACTTGGGCTGGCGAAGAATTCATCAGCGAAGGGGCTATGTCCTCAAACGTATAAATTTCTTTGGCCACAAGTCCAGCCTTGAGTAGCTCCAAAATGAGTTTCTCCCCTTCGGCAATGAACAACCCCTCTTCAACCCTATGTTTCTTTTGGCGAAGTGCAGTAAGCTTTGTAATTTGATGTTTTGTAAGCACCATTTTAAAGTCTATTATTTAGTATACTTGTGGCGGTGTTATGCTTAACCTCGAGTCAAGATAATTTCACCAACCCAAAATGTTGAATTGTTAGGATACCTAATCATCATTGTGCAAAATTATGAAATACCTTTGGGCTTTAGCTGTTACAGACGAATGAATTGATGATTTTAATCATTGAGTGTTCCATAACAGCTATTATGCGGTAACATTTTCAAAAATTATTTTTCTACTTTAGGCTAAATTTTTTTTATGCTGCATACCCTCCGAAATAAGTTCATCTTTTTTACTCTAATTATAATTGTTGCATATTCATGCTCCAATACAAAGTATGTTCCTGAAGGAAAGTATCTTCTCAATGCGAGTGAGATTAAAGTAGATGGCAAAGGGGTTAGCCCTGATGAGATTGTGTCGTATGTGAAGCAGAAGCCAAACAAGCGTATTTTCTTTGTTCGCTTCCACCTGGGCCTCTACGATCTCTCTTCCCCTTCGAGAAACAATGGCATTAGCGGATGGCTGAAGCGTATTGGGGAGGAGCCGGTTATTTACGACAGCTATCTTCATACCAAAAGCATGGAACAGGTGGGCCTATTTCTCAACAGCAAGGGTTACTACAACTATTTGCTGCACGATACTCTGATATACTCTCATAAAAAAACTGTGAAAGAGGTTTTTAACATAACCCTTGGTAAGCCGTATACCATTGATGATGTAGCATTAAGCATACCCGATTCGGTGGTATATAAGCTGGTGCTTTCCGATACCATTAATAAAAAACTTGTTAAGGGAATTCCTTTTGACAAGGATATTTTGGAAGATGAACGAGATAGAATCACCTCAATGTTACGTAACCACGGCTATTATAAGTTCAATAAAAATTTTATCACCTATACTGCCGATACCTCCTTGGGAAATAAGAAGGTTGCATTAACCATGAAAATAAGCAACTTCCCAGTTAAAACAGCCGATGGAAAAATAATTCGAGTACCCCACCAAAAATATAGGATTAGCCAAGTCAATATCTTGACCGATTATGACGGTGTTAAGGCAATAACCGATTCTACCTACATGAATGGATACGATACCATACCTTATAAGGGGTTGAATATTCTTAACCGGAAAATATTTAAACTTAAGCCCAGCACCATTTATAGGGCCGATTACATCATGCCTGATAGCCTTTTCAGTGAACGGGACGTTAACAATACCTACAACAACTTCTCCTCCTTGCGGCTGTTTCGAAATATCACCTTTCAATTTGAGGAAAAGCCAAAGGATAAAAAAGAAAACAAACCTTCATCGGAAGACCTTTTTGAGGATGTCGTTGTTGGGGAAAGCATCGACAACCACATTGATACCACCGGAAAGGTAGAGCCTAAGCTAACCTGCAATGTGCTTCTGCTTCCAGTTAGTCAACAAAGTTATACGCTGGAGTTGGAAGGAACAAACTCATCTGGCGATTACGGAATTGCAGGCAACCTTGGCTATCAGCATAAAAATCTATTCAAGGGGGCGGAGTCTTTTGAAGCAAAATTTAAGGAGGCCGTGGAAGTTCTTAAACAGACAGCTTCCAATACCTTTGGCACATCCGTTGAAACGGGCGTGTATACCACGCTTAATATTCCTCGTTTTTTAATGCCTTTTCATATTGACGATGCTAGGGCAACTTACAACCCCAAAACTCAGTTCTCTCTTTCTTACAATTTTCAGCGTCGCCCCGATTATACGAGAACCATTGTAAACTATACGTTTGGTTACAAGTGGAATCAGACTAAGAATATTACCATGGTGGTGAATCCCATCGATGTCAACATCGTCAATTTGCCAGTGGTTTCTGCCAGTTTTCTGGCTCAGCTGAATGACGATTTCTTGCGAAATAGCTATCAAAATCACTTGGTTGCTGGGGCCTCTTATTCATTTATTTACTCTAAGAACGAGAAGAACCGTCCCGGTAATTCTCACTACTTTAGAGTAAATGCCGATATGGCGGGGAACTTGCTAAGTATGTTCAGTCAAATATTCAGCGAACCTAAGCTTGATGGTTCTTACCGGGTTTTGGGAACCCAATATGCACAGTATATACGGGGTGAGGTTACCTACGTTTACCATCAAGTGTTGAACGAGGCAAACACCTTTGTCTATCGGGCCTATGCTGGAATTGGGGTTCCGTATGGCAACTCCAAGGTCTTACCTCTTGAACGACAATTTTTTGCAGGGGGTGCAAACAGCAATCGAGGTTGGCAGGTTCGCTCCCTTGGGCCGGGCTCCTATCATTCCGACTCCACCACGACTTACCCCAGCGTTTCCTCCGATATGAAGTTGGAGGCTAATTTCGAGTACCGATTTAAGCTTATCTGGAAAATGGAGGGCGCCTACTTTATCGATGCGGGGAATATATGGGCTATTGATGCAGAAGATACACGTCCCGGTGCCCAATTTGACATAAAGCGTTTCTATAAGGAGATTGCCATTGGAACTGGCCTTGGGATACGCTTTAATTTTGGCTTTTTTATCTTTAGAATCGATGCTGGCATCAAGGCCTACGACCCTTCGTTACCGCTTGCCAATCGGTGGGTTCTTGGCACCCAACCACTTACTTTTAATGATGTGGTATTCCATTTTGGCATTAACTATCCGTTCTAATCTGCTACAAATTAGCTTATTTTAAAATCACCTAGATAAATTAATTGCGTACATTTGGGTTTAATCAATCCCTGATTTGCCATGATGTACACTAAAATTGTTGAATTATTGGGCGATAAAGCGAATTATCTGCTCAATCATAATTGTAAAACAATTGACAAGAGTGCTCTGCACCAGCCAGGGCCAGATTTTGTCGATAGAGTAGTGGCTCTAAGCAATCGATCCCCGCAAGTAATGCGTAACCTTCAGCAGCTATACAGCCATGGACGCTTAGGCGGTAGCGGGTATCTTTCAATTCTCCCAGTTGACCAGGGGATTGAGCATACCGCTGGTGCCTCTTTTGCACCAAACCCCATTTACTTCGATCCCGAAAATATTGTGAAACTGGCCGTTGAAGGAGGTGCTAATGCTGTGGCTTCTACGTTTGGTGTTTTAGCCGCTTGCTCCCGCAAATATGCCCACAAGATTCCTTTTATTGTGAAGTTGAACCATAATGAGCTGCTTACCTACCCCAACAAGTATGACCAAATTATGTTTGGATCGGTGGATGAGGCTTGGAATTTGGGAGCAACTGCGGTTGGTGCTACCATCTACTTCGGCTCAGAGGAATCCAATAGGCAGCTGGTAGAGGTTGCTGAGGCATTTGAACGGGCGCATGAGCTTGGTATGGCAACCGTTCTTTGGTGTTACCTGCGGAACAATGCGTTTAAAAAGGATGGGGTCGACTACCATGTTGCTGCCGATCTTACTAGTCAGGCCAACCATCTGGGAGTGACTATTCAGGCCGATATCATTAAGCAAAAGCTCCCCGAAAACAATGGTGGGTTTAAGGCAATTGGCTTTGGGAAGACTTCCGATAAGGTTTACTCTCAGCTCACAACCGATCACCCCATCGACCTAACGCGGTACCAGGTGGCTGGCTGCTATATGGGACGGTCGGGGTTGATCAATTCTGGTGGTGCTTCTTCAGGTGATTCTGACTTGGCCGAAGCAGTTGCTACCGCGGTAATAAATAAGAGGGCAGGAGGAATGGGCTTAATTTCCGGCCGAAAAGCCTTTCAGAAGCCAATGCCTGATGGTATCCGTTTGCTCAACGCAATTCAGGACGTATATCTGGCAAAGGAAATCACCATAGCCTAGTGTTATAGAATCAAAAAGGACGAAGGTTGGCACAACGGCCAACCTTGCGTTCTTTCTTTGTTAGGTACCCCTTTTCCTATATAATGTTAAACCCATCTTAACCATATTCGCATGGGGTTTTGGAGGAGCTTTTCAAAGGAGTGGTTCTCCTTTTCACGTAGCGAACGCCAAGGGGTATTGATGCTGCTAGCACTAGTTGGAGCAGTTGCGTTGATTGTTCGTCTCTATCCCGAGCGTAAGGTGTCAAAGATCGATCCCGGCCTTTCAGAGTTGGCAGCGCAACTAAACCAGCGTCTTCAGGATGATTCCAACGAAAGAAGTTATGGATGGAAGCCTTTGCCATCCTCCACATCTAAGCAAAGCTTAGCATTGGAGATGAATAACTTCGATCCCAACTTTATTTCCTCAGAGGAGCTGGATCAAATGGGGCTGCCCGAACGGTTTTCCAAAAGTTTATTGGCCTACAGAAACCATGGTGGAAAATTTCGTTACAGGGAGGATGTAGAAAAGCTATATGGGCTAACAGCGGAGCTTTACGGGAGCATTGAGCCCTATATTTCCTTGCCAAATAAGGATGAAACAACATCGCCCAATGCAAATCTCAGCTACCATGACAGCCTAGCTAGAAGGGCTGGATTAGTGGTAGAACTAAATTCTGCCGATTCGGCCTCGCTGGTTGCTTTAAAGGGAATTGGCCCCGTTACGGCCAAGCGTATTTTACTATATCGTAAGCGATTAGGCGGTTTCTATTCCGTCAGCCAGCTTGCCGATATTTACGGCGTCAAACAGGAAACAATAGAGCAGCTTAAAGGTGTTCTTGTTTTAGATACCTCACTTATTACCCGTTTCGAGTTAAATAGCGTTCCGGTCGATACGCTGGCGTCTCATCCATACGTCACCCTCTACCAGGCGCGTGCCATCGAGTATTATAGGCTTAAGGTGGGAACAATTCATGGCATGCAGGAGCTGGTTCAAAACCGAATACTTCCTGCCGATGTTGCGCAAAAGATCTACCCCTACATTAAGTTCTGATAGCATCGAGATTGTTGGTTGAAATTATTTGCCAAAAATTTTGCAGTATCTCAATTTAATCATACTTTTGCGCTTCAATTAATAATAAAGCATTGCTATGATCATTATTCCAATAAAAGAGGGAGAAAATATTGAACGGGCTCTCAAAAAATTTAAAAGAAAATTTGAGAAGACCGGAACTATTAAGGAACTTCGGCGTAGGCAGTTCTTCACAAAACCATCCATCAAAAGACGTGAAGAAGTAAAAAAAGCCATCTACATTCAGAAGCTTCAGCAAGCTGAAGAATAGACGGTTGCGAAGCGGCCTAGAATAGTTGGTTTTTATTTGGTTTTTCCTGTAAAACCGAGTATCTTGTAGCAACTATGATTAGGCTGTTCACTCAATATTTGCAATCGGAACGTCGCTTTTCACCAAACACGGTGAAGGCGTACGTGGATGATATAGAACAGTTTGTTACCTTTATGGGTAAAGAGCTGGAATCCTTTGACCCATCTTGCGTTGACCATAAACAGGTGCGTAGGTGGGTTGTCTTTTTATTAGAGCAGAAGCTGGCCGCGAGGTCTGTGGCCCGCAAGGTATCTACTTTGCGCCATTTTTACCGCTTCTTAATGAGGGAAGGTCTAGTCTTCGCAAATCCGGTAAAACATCTTACGGCACCGAAGCTTCAGAAGAAGTTGCCCGTATTTCTCGACGAAGAAACAATCGCTAAGTTGCTTGATTCCTATCTCACCATTAACGAGAACTTTCCGTCGATTAGGCAGAAAGCCATGGTGGAGACCCTCTACACTACAGGCATGAGAAGAGGAGAGTTGGTGGCGCTTACGCTGGGACAAATTGATTTTGCACAGCAGCAGCTGCGCGTGGTGGGCAAGGGTGATAAGGAGCGAATAATTCCGGTACCTCCACATTTACTGGACCTTCTGGATCGTTATTTGGTAGCCAGAAGCGAGGTGGTTGTGGGATCGGATAATAATCTAGTTTTTGTTACCAACGAGGGTAAACCAATTTACCCTAAGCTTGTTTATAACGAAGTACACGCAGCGTTAACTCTTGTTAGCACAATGTCAAAGTTGAGTCCCCATGTATTGCGCCATTCGTTTGCCACTCATCTGCTCAACCGAGGTGCCGATTTAAATGGCATAAAAGAGCTGCTTGGACACGCTAACCTTGGCGCAACTCAAGTTTATACTCACACATCGTTCAAGAAGTTAAAAGTCATCTATAATCAGGCTCACCCCAGAGCCTAAAATAAAAAATAAAGGAGGATTTACTATGAACGTAAAGATTCAATCCATCAAGTTTGATGCAGACAAACGGCTTATCGATTTTCTGAACAAAAAGTTGGAGAAGTTACCGCGCTACTACGAAGGCATCCTTGGGGCTGAAGTTTTCCTTCGGGTTGAAAAAATCCAGGAGTTGGATAATAAGGTGGTAGAGATCCGGTTAGATATTCCAGGTAACGACCTTTTTGCCTCAAAGCAGGCAAAATCTTTTGAGGAAGCTACCGACCTTTGCCTTGATGCACTTAAGAAGCAAGTGACCAAACACAAGGAAAAACATCGTGGTGTTTAATTATTTTTGAAAAAATAGCAACCTTATTTTGCTAAAAAGGCAAAAAGTTATACATTTGCCAACCGATTTTTACAGGTAAGTTATGCCTGCGAAACTCGAAGT
>DATKTT010000030.1:0-2979 GCA_035530955.1 Williamwhitmania sp.
TGGTCGATTGGATGTTAGGAGCTCTACGTCCATAATTTCAACTTTAAAGGGTTATTCCGGTAATTTTTTTAACAGCTGCTCTGCCTTGGCAGATATTGGCGTTCCAGAGTTTACCAGTTCACTCAATGCTTTCCGTGCATCGGCCACATTGCCTTCGCCAAGGTAGCACAACCCTGTATACCAAATAGACTGCTCCTTAAAAAGAGAGTTGGCTTGAGCAACAGCATTAAGCGCTTCACGAGCCTTTCCAAAATCGTTGAGTTCCATATAGCTCACGCCAAGGTAGAACCTCACCGTGGTAGACGTATTGCCACTTTTCATTAAAGTTTCAAAGTCGTCCTTTGAGGTGTTGAAGTAGCCTGACTGGTAGGCAATCATGCCCCTAAAGAAGAGTGAATCGGAGGAGAGTTCCCCGTTTGAGCGGACCACGCGAACGGGTGGGTATGGCTCAAAGTTCTCGGCATAAAGGGCAGTTGGGTTTGCTCCATTGCTCAAGGCCGAATGGATGCCAATGCCTCCAGCTGTAAGGCCCGCCAAGGTCGCGGCAGCGTAGAAGTATTTCTTAATGCGACTGAATCGGTATTCTAACTCGCTATTGGTTAAGTCGAGCCGCTGCGTATCCATCCAAGCACCCACGAGTTCCTGGCGTAGCCTGTCTATCTCCGCCTCGGCGGATAGTTTTTCCAACTCCTGCCTGAAGCGTAGCTCCCGCTGTAGCGTTACATCAACCTCCATTCGCTGATTCAACCAGCCAGCCTCCTCAGCGGTAATGCTACCGTCGATTCGCTTCTCCAGCAGCCGAATAGCATTATAGTAAGGTGCCTTCATCGCTATTATGCATTAATTATAAAAAAGTTATCTACTACAATTGTAAGTTGCTAATCTTCAAAAGAAGATCAAACTTTAAAATCGTCAACTAACCCTTTATCCAAATCATAGGATCTGGAAGAATTGTACCATCATCGCCATCTGTTGTGGTTGAAGTTGTGGTTGCATTTACAACGGGATCAGCGCCACCCATCAATGTGATAAGCTGATTATTGTCAATAATTTCGCAATTGCTGGTTGAAAAGTTGTCGAGGTTCAAATTCCTAGTTTTCATTGTCGTATTTTTTTAAGGTTTAAAATCTTGTTCCTTTCATCTCTATATTCCAGAAATCACCTTTTCGTGACAAGCTATTTTCGTTTATTTTTAAAATATTTTATATTTCATTGATTGTGTGCATGTTATAATTTGATAAAAAATTACAGCCAAAACTATTTCTTGAAGTCCATTTGTTTCTCTTGCACCAATTTTCTACCTTTGTTCGCTAATTTCTAAATAATAATGCAGCTGTCAATCAACCGAATAGATTTTTCGATGTTGATTGGAATAATGGCAACAACCTTAAACGACATTTATTACTGGTAGCGCTGCATATAAAAACTTAATTATTACATTTATCTAAACTGTTCAACAGATGAATATTGTAAAGGAGAACGTTGATACCCTCAACGCCGTTTTAAAGGTTACAGTTGACCAAGGCGATTACCAAGAGCGCGTTACAAAAGCGTTGGGCGATTTTCGCAAGAAGGCAAAAATAGACGGTTTTAGGCCAGGTATGGTTCCGGCAGGCATGATCAACAAGCTGTATCGTAAACCCGTAATGGCTGAGGAGATCAACAAGATTGTTTCGGATGCGCTCACCACCTATATCTACGACGAAAAGATTAAGTTGCTTGGTGAACCTATGCCCAGCGAAAAGCACCAAAAAAGCATTGATTGGGATGCCGACACCACGTTCGAGTTTGCCTTCGACCTCGGTCTTTCACCAGAAATCGACCTTAAGCTTACCGCTCGAGACAAGGTTCCCTACTTCGAACTCAAAATTGACGAGGAGCTTCGGAACAACTATCTCAGCAGTTACCGCCGCAGGTATGGCAAAATGATGCCTGGGGAAGTTGCCGGGGAAGAGGATGTAATGCGCGGCAAGGTTGAACAGCTTGGCGAAGATGGCGCACCCATGGAGAATGGCATTGCTGTTGATGACGCATTTGTTTCGCTGCGAACCATTACCGATGAAGAGCAAAAGGCAAAGTTTGTTGGTGCAAAGGCTGGTGACATCATCGATTTCGACATCAGAAAAACCTTCTCCAACGACACCGACCTCTCCGCCATGCTGAAGATCAAGAAGGAGGAGGTTGCAAAGCTCACCCCATCGTTCCGCTTCATTCCTAACGAAGTACGATCGTTTGTGGATGCTGACATAGACCAGGAACTCTTTGATAAGGTGTATGGCGAAGGTACAATAACCTCGGAGGAAGAGTTCAATGCTAGAGTTGATAGCGACATCCGTGTGAACCTAACCAAGGAATCGGACTTCAAGTTCCTCATCGACATCAAGGAAAAACTTATCGATAAAGCCAAAATTGAACTCCCAACTGAGTTTTTAAAACGCTGGTTGCTTGCCGTTAACGAAGGTAAGTTTACCATGGATCAGATCGACAAGGACTTCGACCACTTCGCTAGCGACCTCAAATGGCAGCTCATTCGCGACCACATTGCCATCGAACACGAAATCAAGATTGAAGAGCCCGATGTACTCGAAAAGGCAAAAGAGTTTGCCATCGACCAATTTAAGAATTACGGCTTTATGAACGTGCCCGATTCCGAGGTTGAGAACTTTGCACAACGCATTCTCAGCAACAAGGAGGAAGATAGACGTATTCGTGAAAAACTACTCGAGGACAAGGTTGTGGAAGTTCTTAAGAGCACCGTTAAGCTCGATACCAAAGAAGTTACAACCAAAGAGTTCGATCAGCTGTTTAACAACAAATAATAATTACAAAACCAGAGCTCATGGAAAGGAACGATGAATTCAGAAAATATGCCCGAGGGCACCTTGGCATAAGCAGCTTAAGCCTACACCGCTTCCAGTCGATGCAAGGCAACTACATCTCCCCAACCATTATTGAGGAGCGTCAGCTAAACATTGCCAC
>DATKTT010000031.1:0-5508 GCA_035530955.1 Williamwhitmania sp.
AAAACATTTCGATATGAATCACCTTAAGTTGAATCTCGAAGGAGTTTACCCCTTCGTGTCCAAAGACAAGATTTACGCCTTAAAGGCAAAGGTTGAAGAGAGCCAAAGGCTCCTGCATAGCCAGACCGGCAAAGGAAACGATTTCCTTGGATGGCTGCACCTTCCATCGTCCATTACACAGGAGCAACTGAACGGCATTGTTGGGTCGGCACAGGCCCTTTCGCAAGCGGTTGAAGTTGTTGCCGTAATTGGTATTGGTGGCTCCTACCTTGGTGCCAAAGCTGTAATCGAAGCGCTAACCCACACCTTTAGCCACCTGCTCGATAAGAGTGAGTTTCCGCACGTAGTATTTGCTGGCCAAAACATTGGCGAGGATTACCACTTCGAACTATTGGAGCTCATGGAGCGAAAGTCGGGGGCTGCCATCGTTATCAGCAAGTCAGGTACCACCACCGAGCCAGCTCTAGCCTTCAGGCTCTTAAAGAACCACCTCGAAGGAAAATATTGCAAGTCGGTGGCCAAGAACCGTATTGTGGCTATTACCGATGAGGCTAAGGGTGCGCTCCACAGCCTAGCCAAACAGGAAGGCTACAAAACCTTTGTTATTCCCGACAATGTTGGTGGCCGCTACAGCGTGCTTACCCCCGTTGGATTGCTCCCCATTGCCGTGGCAGGATTCAACATCCACGAGCTGGTAAGAGGTGCACAGGATATGGAAAAATTTTTAATGGAGGCTCCCTTTGAAGAGAACCCCGCCATGCTCTACGCTGCTGCCCGCAACGCTCTATACAGCGAAGGTCGCAAGATGGAGATTCTTGCCAACTTTGAGCCCAAGTTGCACTTCATGACCGAGTGGTGGAAGCAGCTCTACGGCGAGAGCGAAGGCAAGGAAGGGAAGGGAATATTCCCCGCTGGTGTAGACTTTACCTCCGACCTTCACTCCATGGGCCAATACATTCAGGAGGGTGAACGCTTCTTCTTCGAAACGGTAATTAGCGTAACCAAACCTCAACACCAAATGGTTATCCCAACCGACAAGGACAACCTTGATCAGCTAAACTTCCTGTCGGGCAAGCGCTTCCACCAAATTAACAAGATGGCCGAGCTGGGCACCAAGATTGCCCACATCGACGGTGGCGTTCCAAACCTCCACCTCGAGATTCCCGAAATTAACGAGTATAACCTCGGTGCCATGATCTACTTCTTCGAGAAGGCCTGTGCCCTGAGCGGCTACACGCTAGGCGTAAACCCATTCGATCAGCCGGGCGTAGAGGCATACAAGAAGAATATGTTTGCGCTTCTGAACAAACCGGGATTCGAAAAGCAGGGCGATGAGCTCCGCAAGAGGCTAGGAATGTTCTTGGGGTCAAAGTAACTGGTTACTAAAAAGTGACGGGTAACGAGTGACCCGTTACCGAATTTAATAGCATTAAGGAGAGGGACTTCGGTTACCTCTCCTTTTTTCGTTTCGAGTAGTAGTTATTTCTTGAGGAAGTGGGTATTTCATTGGTTAATTAGCTAATTTACAAACTATCCCAATTCTTTAATTCCCAAATTTATTTCCCCACCCTTGCTTTACGTGCTTTAGATTGGGATGTTTACGAGGCTAGGTGATACCTGCAACATTCAGCGCTTGCCCTTCAGTAAATCATTCGTAATTTTAACAGCCAGCAATGAGCCACAACATGCTTTTGCTGACAAACAACAATATCTCTTCTTCTCCAATCACAATTAGCATCCCATGGCCCCAACCAACCTAGAGCGCATGATTCAACTGGCCGACGAGGTTTTTGCCACCAAGAACGACCCCGACCAGCTCAGCATAAACCCGAAGGTAATTAAGCGGCTGCACAAGATTCATCCAGCCACCGTTTCCGAGTACAACAATGAAAATGGCCCGGTAGCGTGGGTCTTGCTTATACCCACCACACTCGAGCTAATGAACCGTTTCCTCGAATGCCGCATTACTGAGCGGGAACTCTTTAACCTTACACCCCTGAATACACCTTATGAGGCGCTTTACCTATGCTCTGCACTGGTGCTAGAGGAATATCGAAAGAAGGGTATTACCAAACGGCTCCTACTAAACGCTGTTGAGCAAATGCGAAAGAACCATCCTCTAAAATCGCTATTTGTATGGCCTTTTACCAAGGAGGGTGATTGGGCGGCGGAGGCAATTGCAAACCAACTCGGACTACCCCTCTACAAGAGGGCAGTAGAACATTAGGGGGAAGGTTTCTGGTTTCTGGTTTCTGGTTCCTAATTTGGCTTCACCGAACTCGCAAGCTCGGTTCTAGTTTGGCTACACCGACTTGTCCCAAAATTAGTCAAGCATTATGGAGGCTGGCAATTTTGTCACTTGTCACTTTCCACTTTCCATTTCACCCTTCATCTCCTTAATAATGGAATCAAACTCCCCGTGGGAAAGGTCTGTATCGACCCAGCGAAGGGCAGCACCGACCGTGCTTACAACCTTTATTGTTTGAGGAAGCATTTGTTCGAACTGCTGGAAGAGGGTAACAATAGCCACCTGATTTGGCGTTTGGGTTAATATGGCATTTCGGCGAACGCCTACCGACTGGGGGTTAGCCAACAAAAACTCGGCATATGACCAGATGTCTTGCTTAGAAACGTTGAAGGCGAAGTTTCGTATGTCTGTTATGATGTTGTAGTTGGGCGAATATGAAAAGTCAGCAGCCTGTGTCTTTCTAAAATTTTTGGCATCATCAACAGTGCCTACCCCTTGATGATACTCAATTACCAATAACTTCTCCTTGATAATTTTGTAGTTCCCCCTATGGGCATTGCTGTATATGCATGCATCCATAAAATATGAAATATATGTCCGGTTGACTGTCGTAACCAAAAATAAGACATTTCGAAAAGCAGCTGGCTCCTGATTAACGAGGAATCCAAAGATATTGACCAACCAATAAAATTAGTGACAAGCAGATCGCCGTAGGTTAAAACTTACATGGCCAGACACAAAATCGTAGAGCAGCGAAGTAAACGAGGAAAAATAGAAGTGAATTTGTTTCGGCATTAATAGCCAATGTTGATGAAGATGCATTACTTCTTCTTGTAAGCCATGCCTGTAAGCGAAACCGATGCCGGATCGCCATATGGATGGCTCACAACCCTGTTTGTTACAAGTACGCATTGGGCACCAAGAAGGGCAGCCTTTTTCTGAAGCGTGATGGTGGCACTTCGTTCCAGCCACTTTGGTGTCGCGTAGGTATCTCTCTCCCCAGCGGCGTATGCCTGCACTTCGCCTAACTCTAACATGCCAGCAACCTGTTCAAGCTTATGCACTACTTTTACATCACGCCAACCGGGGATATCAGGAATCTCCACCTCTCTCGTGGAGATAATGTCAACCCTACCCGACTTGTAGATAATTTTATTTACCTCGCGACGATCAACCTCAACCATTTTGGTGTCACCAGGAAAGGAGTAGTATAGATTTTTTAGGGTAAACTTCATAAAGTTGGCCAGAATTTTCTTCCCCGATAGCATAACAATGGTATCCGTCTTCCCATTATCATTGGTATTGGTAACCTCTACCATAGAACCATCCGACAAATTGAACGAGGCAGAGTTTGACGTGGTAATTTTCTGCTTAAGGGAATCGGCAACGGTAGAAGAATCAACAGCTACATTTTGAATAGGCGTCATACTAACCTTGCTAGCCCCAACCGTATCCGTTGAATGCTGAATAGTATCCTTAATAACCAAGGTGGAATCCGGCGTTTGAGCATTAAGTATGGTAGAAAAGCCAGCTAGAAGCAAGGTAGAAAGTAGAATTCGCATAGCAAAAATTGTTTAGCTACAAAAGTAGGAAGTTTACCTCTCTATGCAAATTTGCTTTCCCCAAAAAATGTTAACAGTATCGCCAACCATTTGTTGCCGCAATTATATCTTGTGGCATAGGGTTTGCATTGTAGCGGCATTAGTAACTATTGATATTGTCGACGAGATCATTAGTCCAAAACGATTTTGAAGAGCTCTACCTAAGATAGTAATTCTTGTTACCATCTTTTTCAAATTATTGGCAAAGAAATCAGTTGGGAGGGAACTTTGCAAAAAAGAAGTGGCCGACATTGCTGTCGGCCACTTTACCTTTTCGGAAAATCTTACTACTACTTCTTCAGATTATGCTTCTTAACAAATTTCTCAAGAACGCCCTTAAGATCGGGTAGTCCTATTTCGGCCAAGTCGTAGTAAACACGGGTGGTAGGCTTCTTAATTTTGATAATACGGTTAAGGTCGATGGGTGTACCAATAATAACCGTATCGCAATCGGTCTTATTAATGGTAGCCTCCAGATCCTTGAGCTGCTGCTCGCCGTACCCCATAGCTGGAAGAATGCGACCAATGTTGGGATAGATGTCGTAGGTTTCCTTGAGCTTACCAACAAGGAAAGGACGAGCCTCAACCTCTTCGGAAGCACCAAACTTGCGAGCAGCAATGGTACCTGCACCAATCTTCATTTCACCGTGGGTAAGGGTTGGGCCATCCTCAACAATTAGGCAGCGCTTGCCAGTAATAAGCTCTGGGTTGTCAACCATAATGGGCGAAGCAGCGTCAACCACAATAGCCTTGGGATTGCACTTGCGAATATTATCGCGAACAATCTGAATGCCTTCTGGTGCGGCAGAATCCATTTTATTGATAACTACCACGTCGGCCATACGAAGGTTAACCTCGCCAGGATAGTAAGAAACCTCATTACCAGGACGGTGTGGGTCGGCAACGGTAATGGTTAAATCGGGCTTATAAAAGGAGAAATCGTTGTTCCCACCATCCCAAAGGATAACGTCGCAACCGCTGGGATCTTTCTCAGCCTCACGCAAAATAGCCTCATAGTCAACTCCAGCATAGATAACATTGCCGCGAACTACATGGGGTTCATACTCCTCCATCTCTTCAATGGTGCACTTGTGCTTCTTAAGGTCTTCAACCACTGCAAAGCGTTGAACTTTTTGAGCAACAAGGTCGCCGTAAGGCATAGGGTGACGAACAGCCACGACCTTTAACCCTTGGTTCATTAAGTATTCAACAACCCGACGAGAGGTTTGCGACTTACCACAACCGGTACGTGTTGCCACCACAGCAATAACCGGCTTGGTGCTCTTAATCATGGTTTCGCTTGGACCAAGAAGCATGAAGTTTGCACCCGCAGCATTAACAATGGCGCTAACGCCCATAACGCGGTTGTAGGGAACATCGGAGTAAGAAAAAACGCAGTCTTGAACCTTTAGCTCCTGTATCAGCTTAGGCAGGTCGTGCTCTACATAAATCGGAATTCCATTTGGATAACCGTTACCGGCAAGCTCTGCAGGGTACTTTCTTCCATCGATGTCGGGAATTTGAGCAGCAGTAAACGCAACTACATTGTAAGCATCGTTATTACGAAAGAACGTGTTGAAGTTGTGAAAATCTCTTCCGGCAGCACCGATAATGATCACATTTCTCTTGGACATAATGCCTCCTTTTTTGTTAATAGTT
>DATKTT010000032.1:0-3492 GCA_035530955.1 Williamwhitmania sp.
TGCCTGAAATGTCATAAAGCGAAACTTCTCCTTTTAAGGGCGAGGAGGTAGCTATTGCCATCGACACTGGCTCTCCATTCGATGGATTTGGATAGACATCGAGGGTGAGAGTGGTTTTAACCGAAGGAATAATTGGGGCAATGGTATAGGTATCGGCCTGAATAAGTCTCGTATTTGTATACATTCTATACGCACCGGGCCCTAATGTAATACTTAGGTTGGGTGTTGCAATGTCAACTGAATCTTGGTGGAAAAACTCATACCAGCGACCCGCATTAGGCAGTGTAAGGGAGACAACCTGAGAGTTCACATCAAAATTACCAACAATAAAGGCCGTTTCTCCATCTTTTGTGAGCCTCATCCACTTAATAGCTCCAGTAAATGAGGTGGTAAAATCGGTTGCTGAGAAGGGTGCATAGTCCTGTTTCAACTTATTCAATGTGGCGTAGTGATTGTATAGAAGCATCCTGTCAGGATTCTGTTCATAGTCCCAGTGAATAGGTTTTTCACCAGTTCTACCATTATAGTCGATGGATACGTCATACCCCAGCTCACCAAACATCCAAATCATCTTTGGTCCTGGTACCGGAATTAAAAACAGGGAAGCCAATTTCTCTCGATTTAAGGAGATGCTAAGATTCCCCTTGATGCTATAGCTACCGCTAATATTTCCGTAGGTGAGATTCTTATACATCGCTCGTTCCTCATCGTGGCTCTCTTGGTATGCGAGTAGATTTGGATCGTTCCAACCTCTAGCCTGATAGGAAACCCAGGAGAAATCGGAAGTGGAAACGAACCCCATGCTTGCATTCAAATAGTTGTTGTTCATATTGCCCCATAGCAACATGCCATGGTTTGCCAGCAACGTCTCTTCTGGATTATCGGAAAGATGCTCAAATATTACATAGGCATCGGAACGAAACGACCAGATTTTATCGGCCATGCGCTCAAGAAGCCTCACTCTTTGGGTGTCGAGCAGACTTCCATAAGGATCGTTACTACCATGTGGGGTGTTGCTGAATCCCTTGGTGAAGTCAAAGCGGAACCCATCAACCTTATATTCCGAAAGCCAAAAATGAGTGATGCTATCAACTAACGCTTGGGTAGATGGACTGTCATGGTTAAAATCGTAGCCCCACTGGAGGTCCGGATTGGTGAAGTTGGAGTGTACGTTATACCACGGGTTATCTGTAGTTACCAGGTTGGTATTCTTGTCAAAGTAGAGCTGTACAAATGAGGACAAACCATAGGAGTGGTTCAAAACCATATCCAAAACAACGGCAATTCCATTTTCATGGGCAAGATCAATAAGATGCTTTAGGCTATCGGCAGGTCCATAGTATTTATCGGGCGCAAAATAGAAGTTCGGATTGTAACCCCATGAATTGTTACCATCAAACTCGTTGATGGGCATCAACTCTAGAACATTTATGCCTAAACGCTTGAGGTAGGCGAGGGAGTCGGCCACACGGGCATAGGTATGAGCACTTGTAAAATCTCTAACCAGCAGCTCATAAACTACAATCTTCGATTTATCGGGGTTGGTAAAGTTAGTAACTTGCCAATTGTAGGGCTGTGTTCCTGTGGAAAACACCGAAACCATTCCGGTAGTCAAGTTTGTGGGATATTGCTTTAGGCCGGGGTAAGTGGAGTCGGCAATATACTGATCGTTCCAGGGATCCAGAAATTTATTTGCATAGGGATCAGGGATGGTGATTGTTCCATCCACAATATATTGAAATCCATACTCCTTGGTGGGATCAAGACCGCTAATGGTGGTCCAGTAGTATTTGCCATCCGGAGTACGATTCATATAGTAATCTGTCTTTACTTGCCAGTCGCTAAAGTCGCCAATGGCAAAGGCGTATTGCTTTTTAGCTGGTGGGTCGTTTAGAACAAGCGTCACCGTATGGCTGTCGATAATGTTGATTCCAGGACGAACTCCTGCTGGCAAATCGGCTGTAACAACGGCAGGACGTACCATAATATTTACAGAATCAGCAGCAGTTTGAGTCCCATTGGTTGCTATAGCCTTAATCCAGTGATTACCGTAACTCGAGGCAGTATAATCGTAGCTGATAGATGTATTTGCAGTGGTAGCAACTTGGCTATTGTCCACATACAAGCTGAGGGAGGTGGAGCCATTGGCGGCAGCAGCAATGCTGATAACCGAGTTTAGCTCATAAATGGGCTGTGCTTGGGTGGGATTTGAAAGGTTAACCGAAAGTCCTTGGACGTAAACGGGGTATAAAATATCGGGACTAGTTTGCTTGGTAGCGTCCGCACTGCGAAAAACAAAGCAGAGGCTAGTAATTTTTTGGTCCGCCGGAACATTGTAATATGCTCTAATACTTGGCGTAATAGTTAAGGTATATGTGTTTGTTCCTGTACGAGTTAGCTTGGGTTGAGTTGAATTATTACCCCAGGTGCCAATTACATAGGCCCAGGAGGTGTTGCCTTCAACCTTAACACCCGTATGGGCATAAACATCCCCAGTATAGTTCATCAATGCAGCATTTCCCTGGGTGGCATCAAAGGTTACTACTGCTGCATCCTGATCCGTAGGCAGTGTAGGAGATACAGTAATTATTTGAGCAATAGCAGTGCAGGTGAGAAAAAATAGAGTGGCACTTAATACTGCAGTTTTTGTTAATAAGGTTTTCATCGAGTGCTAGTAATTTAGGTGGAAGTGAAATCAGAATTACTTATTCACATCTCATAGAGAAGGTTGATAGGAAAAGGGCAGGTATACTTGAAAGTTATAAGTAGCTATGTTTGAATTATTCTTACAAAGTTAAGATAAGAGTTAACTTAAAATGTTTAGTGGACAATTTGTATTTATAGAAAAAAGAAGCTACCCGACAATTCGGGCAACTTCTTTTTTTATTAGAGTAACGAAAACTAGTTCATTGTGTAGGTTCCGTTCACAAGATCAATAGTAACTGTGTAGGTGCCGGGGGTTGTTACTGTAATATTGGCACCACCAAAGTCTAACTTAGAAGGGATACCTCCTAGACTAATAGTCCAATCGTGGTTGGCCCTAAACTTAAAGTCACCTGCGGTAAATGTTGCAGTAACAGTCCATGTGTTGTTAACACTTGGAGTCATGTCGGTATCAACACCCCAACCACCAACAGCATCACCGGTTATACTCCACTGTGTAACAGTATAGGTTTGACTAACTGGGGATGAAAGGTTCATCATAACGCTATAGGTACCTGCTGTAGCTAAGCTAATATTATTGCTGCCGTTGTAGGCAAGCTTACCATCACCACCATCGCCATAGTTTATGGGCCAGTCATCGTTAGCTCTGAACTTAAATGTTCCGGCAGTCATTGGTATGGTTGCCACCCACTGTTTGAATGCAGGGCTGTAGGTCATATTTTGATCCGAATTCCAAGCATCTGCTGTTGCATCACCAATAACACCCCAATCGGTTTTGGTGGCGGTGTAGGTCATCAGGTTCAAATCGAGCGCAAACATGTAGTAGCC
>DATKTT010000033.1:0-20912 GCA_035530955.1 Williamwhitmania sp.
TGGTTAAAAAAGCCCTTCCCCTTCTATGCAAATATGAGGGAGAAGATAACCATTCCGCTCTACATCGGATTATCCATTGCGCTCATCCTCATACTCTTCAACCCATCGAGAAATGCAGAACATTTGCACATCCAGTCTTACAAAATTCTGGCCTATGTTTTTATTGCTTTCATTACTTCCGCCACGTTCAACACCGCCATTCCGCCCCTTTTTCCAGCGCTATTCCATGTGGATAGGTGGAACATTGGAAAGATGATTGCATTTACCGGGGTAAAGCTGCTTGCCATTGGGGCAGCCAACGCACTGTTCGCCTTTTACTTCGACAATCCCTCCGAAAACCAGCACTTCCTCCCCTTCTTTTTGCATGTGATTTACTACACCGTTATTGTTGCAGTAATCCCTGTTCTTCTGTTCATCTTCATACTGGAGAAGCGATTTTACAAGAAGCACTACCGCCTGGCATTAGCTGCCGACGAGCAAGTTCACCGCATGACAAATGAACCAAAAAGCGACAAACAGTTCGTCCACGAGGCATTCACCATTCCACTTGCCACCATTTGGTACCTGAAATCGGAAGGGAACTACACCACCTTTTGCTACGAGAAGGATGGTGAGGTAAAGAAAGCGCTCGTCAGAATTTTGCTGAAAGAGGTGGAGCAGCAAGTTGCATCAAAAGACCTGATGAGGTGCCACAAGTCCTACATGGTAAATCTGAAAATGGTTGGCAAGGTGGAAGGAAATGCTCGGCAGTGCTGCTTCCATCTAAAGAACCACAACATCACCATTCCCATATCCCGAAGCCTTTCCAAATCGCTCAGCAGCGAGGTTGCACAGGAACAGTAGCAACCCTACATTCCCATTCATCACAAATTCGTCCCACACATCACATCGCCCAGCAAGTGATTGATTTATGCCATAATATTGCTGGCGAATACCAACGCTAAATATTTTGGTCATGCTAAAAATCGTGCTTTTACTCCTTACCATCCTGCTTGAGCCAATGCCCCAATCACAGGATAAAACCGTAACGCTCACCATTGAAATCTCAGGGCTAAGAAACAGTAAGGGCAACCTCCTTGTCCAGCTAACCGATGGAGTGGGCAAAAAGGTGGCAAGCCAAAAGGCAAAGGTGAATAACAGACATGCAACTTTTTGCTTCACCAAATTGGCTGCTGGGACTTACGCCATCCGTTACTTCCACGATGCGAACGAGAATGGCCGACTCGACACCAACTGGATGGGAATGCCCACGGAGGATTATGGCTTTTCGAACAACGCCAAAGCCCTATTCGGCGCTCCACCCATGAGTGAAAGAATATTTTCAGTAACTCGCGATACTACCGTAACTTTAACCATTGGCTAACCATAAAACCGCAATCAAGATGCAAAGCACCACAAAACATTACCTCACCTTTTTTGGCCTGCCCATTGCCATCATTGTATTGGGAAACATTACCGTCAACCTGCTTCACAGCGCACTAACCGTATACACCTTCATTCCTGGAGTGATTGTTTACTGGGCTGCAACCATTGCAATTGTTTACCTCGACGCCAAAAAAAGGAGCATCTCCATTTTCTCCTATCTCCAAGGAACAAGGATTAAGATATACTTGGTGATTTTAAGCCTGCTGGTCGGACTTATTCCCCTACCCATATTCATCCTATACCTAAAGAATTTAAACACCGCATTCCTAATTATTGTATGGATAGCGGTTGCAGTCATAAACCCGTTCTTCGAGGAGATTTTCTGGCGAGGCTACATGCTGGAGCACCGAGCAAAAATGCCGTTTATTGCCAAGGCATTATACTCCACTACACTGTTCACCCTCTCGCACGTTTTTATATGGGGCGTTATTTCGCAGGTTATGCTCACCAAGGAGCTCATCATCTCCGTATTCATCATGGGCTTGGCGTGGGCGTTTATCTACCACAAAAGCAGAAGCATTGTGCTCCCCTACTTCTCCCACATGCTAGTGGATATCCTCAACCTCTCGGTGCTAGCATTTATGAACCTGCTGCCCGTTGTATTTTAAATATGCCATATTAACCACAAAATAGCCTCCAAAATCATGAAGAAGATATTCTCCCTCAATGCCATGTCGCGGATAATCTTCCTGCTCCTCACCCCAATCTTTTTCCAGTATTTCGGCCTCGGGTTTATTTGGCACTCCATCTACTGGGGAGTAATCACCTCGGTGGTAATAATCTGGTCTGCATTTATATTGATTACGCCCTTAGTGGGAAGGATTGGTTGCGGCTGGTTTTGCTTCATGGGAACTGCATCCGACCTTTCGAGCCAGCACGCCATTTTTAAGACTAAATGGAAGAAGCCCAAGGTTTGGGTTAGAGCTCTAATCCTCATTCCCTTTTTTGCCTCTGCAACGGCCTTCTACTTTATAAATGCCGGAAGAGGAATAACGCACGGTTTTGCGGTAATCCCGGCGTTTCTGAAGTTGGATTTTGGACCACACTACCAGCTGGTATGGGCCATAGACGTGATGTCGGCCCTAATCTTTGGCCTACTGCTCGACCGAAGATGGGCCTGCAAAAATCTCTGCCTCATGGGAGCGCTCTGCTCGGCAGGTGCCAACTACTCTCGCCTAATTCCGGTGGTGGACACCAGCAAATGCACGCTGTGCGGCAAGTGCGAAAAGGATTGCCTTGTTAGAATACCCATGCTGCATTACATACAGAACAACCATGGCCTAATAACCAACTCCGAATGCATCCTTTGCGGTAAGTGCGCCGAGGTGTGCAAGGCCGAGGCTATCAAAATTAGGTTTGTGTGGAATAGGAAAAAGATTAAAAAATGAGACAATGGGACAATTAGACAATTAGACAATATGCCAATTTGAAAATTTGAAAATTTGAAAATGTAAAAATTTGAAAATGTAAAAATCCGCCAGTGGGCGGACAAGTTTTGAAAATGGTTGCGCACTAAACACCATTTTGCGGTTGCATTCAGTGACGTCTCTGACTTTTTTTAACGTTTGCTGCTAAAAAACGACGGGGAGTTCGAAGCAGCAATCTTGTCCCTCGTTAAAACTATTGCCAATATACTAAATAAAAACTTATCTACGCATCAACCCCGTTGGGTTTTAGCAGCTGTTAGGTGTTGTTTTTATTTTTTAATTTATCTATTATCTCATTAAAATCATCAGGATTATTAGAATTTCTAAAACTTATAACATCATCATTCCTTACCCGATTCAAGTCGATATATTCTTTAATTCCCTCAGTTATCTTTATGCAAATATCAAAAGATGTTTCAACTAACCATAAACTAATTTGGTTTATAGTCAATACCTTATTTTGTAATTCAACTTTTTTGTGGAATTTAAAATATTTTAAAATGCTAATTGGTGATAATACTACAATTAATTGTTTTTCACTATCGAATATCTCATTCGCCCAATCGTCTTTATAATGTATTAACTCAGCGCGATAATCAAATAATTTGCAAATCCATTCTCGGTCATACAAATCAATAAGTTCTCCAAGTTTACTGTTTGTTAGATTTTGATGATTTCTTGCAGACTTAGAAAGACTTGTCCAAAGACACTTGTTTGCCGTTTCTTTGTTTTCAATTATATGCCAAATAAAACAACTGAAATAATCAAAAAGAGAAGCAGTATGAAATACAATGCTATCAAAAAGACAATTCTGTCTAATAGAAATTTCTTCTTGGGTAAATGGATTGTTATAATCTTCTATTTGTTCAACTATGTCAGGGTTGATATTGTATAAAAGATTATAATGAAATAAAATACTTTCAATGCGATAAGAAATTGCTTTTAAAAATTGATTAGTCTTTTCATTTTCTAATTCACCTGTAATTTTATTAGCAAAATCTATATCAACTTCATTTAGCATAAAATCCATGTCATAGGATTTTTTTGTAATCCTAACAAGGGATTCTTTATGGTTGTTATATCTGTCTAATTCAAAGTCTATCATCTTCTTCAAAATAACACCTAACGTTTGCTGCTAAAAAACGTTGGGGAGTTCGAAGCAGCATCTCTATCCCACGATAAAAAATTACTATAATACTAAAAACAATCTTATCTAACTATCTGCCCCAATGGTTTTTAGCAGCTGTTAGGCATCGTTAATCTTCTGTTTCATCTACTGGAAAGCCTTCTGATCTTAGTTCATCGATTTCAGTTTCGTCAAATTGATCAATTATAAGTCTCATAAAGTATGGATCTTTCTTTCGTTTTAAAACCCAAAAATAAATGTCTCCCATTTCCTTATCATGGGTTGACCACTTACCTTTAGGATTATTCTCAATATCATATCTGAACTCTTTCCATTCTTCAACTCTGTCTTTAATTTTAGATGGAATACTCCAATACCTTATTTCATTAAATTTTAATTTCCAAACTTGATTCAATTCCTCAATGGTTTCGGTTGATAAACTCTCCTTTTTAGGAGCAATAACTTGATTAAACCAATTTTGATAACTCATTTTATTTGGTGACTCATCAGATAATAATTGCTTTATGAACCTTTTAGTAGAAGCTTCAGGATTCCGCCCTTTAATATCATAGTCAAATCCTATTTCTTCAATCTTCGCTCTTAATTCAAGTTTTTTACCCTCCTTATTTCGTTGTGCTACAATTGTCAACCAAGTTCCCAATGATTTTCCTTTGTACTTATATCTATGATTAGCTTTTACGTCTTCTTCATTTTCGATTGCGTCTTGGAGCAGTGTAAGCCATTCCTGTTCATTTGCATTAACATTAGCTGTTTTAACCTCTTCAATAATAGCTTCAGAAATATCGGTTTTTAAGAATAGATTTGCTTTGAAAATGAGTTGATCGGTAGTATAAAACCAAATGCTTTGACCCGTTTTATCAATAAACTCATACAACAATTCATGCCTTGGAGTATCTTTGGTTTTATCATCGTTTTCTTGGTGCCACCAATCTTCTTTCACATCATTTGTTACGAAAATTATTGGATGATTATTTCCCTTTGCATAATCTATTATTTGAAACCAAAGTATAAGGTCACCATACCGCTGAAAACCAATTTTATCATCTTCATCTTTATAACCTGGTGGAATTGCATTTTCATATCTGAATTTTCCTTCGCGAATAACAGTCAACATTTTTTCGTAAGAATATTTCTCACCATGAGCAAAAAATGTTTTAAGGCGTTCCCTCAAATTATCTGATTCTGACTTTTCATCTATTTCCTTAATCCTTTGATTTATTTGGTCTTTTGTGTCAGCAAATAATTTTTCATAACTATTACTCAATGATTCCAAATGAGCCTTAAACTCATTTAATCCATTAAAAAATTCCTTTATTGAGTCTTGCGTCAGATAGGGGTGTTTATCATCTTTTTTTGTTTTTTCGGAGAGTGCATTAATTTGACCATGAATATTTTCTAGATTCTTACCAACTACTCCAATTGTTTCTTTTACAGAGTTCAAAAAACCACCTTCTTTTTTCCCATTACTATTAATTAGATTATGGTATTCTCCCCTTGGTTTAGTTATTACTTTTTCTCTATTCTTTTCAAATTCATAAATAACTTGAGCAGGCAACCATAAACGACCTTTCAATGCATTAAAAATTTTATTAAAGAACTCATTAGATATTTTATCAGTATAACCATAAAAACTCAATAAAGCAGAAGAGTCAAAAACCACATGACCATTTTCAAATAGTTTTTTTTCTTCCTCTTCTGTAATTTTAAAAAGTGTCTTGTCCATTGTTTATGCTTTAATGATGCCTAACTCATTTATAGATGCACCTTTTTCCAAAAAAGGTGCACATATCCACCCCATATTGGAAATATTGTATACCTTTTTTCCAGCTTAGTGCATTTTACTTTTTTAAAAATAGTAATTTTTTGTTGTTACATCTCATTAAATGGCTTTTTATTTTTTGTACATGGATGTAAATCTCGATGGTTTTGCTGCTTTTAGTATACCACGTTTTTGTTATTCCTAATACTGCTTAACTAGCCTTTCAAAAGCCGTGGGGTATAAGGATGCAACTCCTCCGGGCAGGGTTTAAACCATAAGATTTTGGGTTCCAACATTCGGCTGTATTCTTTAACTTCTCTAACTCCTGCTTAACTTCTTACTTAATTTCCTTTTGTGATTGCGGTGCAGGCAACGCAGGTAGATTTTTACATCGAACTACCGTGCACCGCTCGCGCTGGTGGAATCAACCACCCACGGCTAAAGCCGTGGGCTATAAAGATGCAACCCCTCCGGGGTTGCCTTTCAATAATTCTATGCATGGCAAAATATGGGGGCGAAAAATATTTTACCGGTAAAATGGAGACACACGGTCGTGTGTCTCTACATTCCGCTGCGTTTCATTAATTCTTTGACTTCTTCTAACTTCTTCTAACTCCCGTCTAACTTCTGTATAACTTCCGACTAACTTCTGTATAACTCCCGTATAACTTCCGAATAACTCCCGTATAACTTCCGTTTAACTCCTGCTTATCTCCTAAAAGAATAAATCCTAACTTTGGGCGACAATTGTTTCCCGATTATGAAAACCATTACCGATTCCGACAAGGAGTTTTGCTGCGACATTAAGGCACCATGCTTTGCTAAGCTTACCGCTGGCGAGGTGGAGTTGGTGAAAACCAGCCGCACCCAGGTGCTTTTTCGAAAGGGCGAAACGCTGGTAAAACAGGGAGCATACGCCTCCTACGTTCTCTTTATCAGCAATGGTTTGGTGAAACACTACGTGGAGGGCGATGGAATCCACAACTTCAACATCCGCCTGCTGAAGTCGGGCGACTTTCTGGGGCTCTCCACCGTGTTCAACCGCTCCACCTTCAACTTTTCGGCACAGGCGCTGATGGAGACCTCCGTTTACCTTATCGAGAAGGAGGTTATTGCCAACCTAATGAAGCAAAACGGTGAGTTTGCCTTCCAAATCACCAAGCGTTACTGTGAGCAGGATGCCGAGCTCTACGACACCATCCGCGGCCTTATCTACAAGCAAATGCCCGGCAAGCTGGCCGATGCGCTACTTTACCTCAGCTCCGAAAACTTTGCCAACGAGGAGGTTTTCCCGCTCCTTTCGCGAAAGGATATTGCTGATTTTGCAGGAATATCCACCGAGAGTGCCGTGAAGCTGCTCAAGAGCTTTGCGCGCGATGGACTCATTGCCCTCGACGAAAAGGAGGTAACCATTCTCAACCGCGAAATGCTAGCAGAGGTAAGCCGTAGAGGCTAACCAACTAGGTCACTAGATTAGTAAAAACAACCGTTCTCACGTTTCTTCAATTTTACAGGAATCCCATCAACTACTGCGTTGTGAGGTAAAAGCAGCCTCTTTCCCCTCAACCGAATAATGGTGCGATTAAAGGTAACGAGCGTATCGGCTGCATTTGGTAGAGTGATGCGAAAGTAGTTGTCGGGGCTAGTGTATGGAAAGGCTATGGAACCATAACCGAAAGCATCGAAGCGAAGGGAATCGTGGTTGTCAATATCTGCTCTGGATAGCTGAACCACCCCATCAACGTTGGTTACCGCGTCAAAGGGTTGCCATCCATTTGCTGTTTTGCGGCTCACCCTAGCTCCAATCACGGGAGAGTTGTCGCTGCCAAAGATGGAGATGTTTATGCAATCGAGATGCTCATAGCTATCCTCCATTACATTATGAATAGACAGGTTGAAACTGTTGATCTCCAAGTTCTTGCCAACCAACCTCCACAATCCCGAAGTGCTGCCGGTTACACCCTCCCTCGTCCAACGAAAGGTAAATGAGGAGTCGGACTTTAGGTAGAGTGCCGAAGAGTGAGCTGTGCCAACTCCCGCGACGTAGCAACCGGTGGCGCTATCAAAGTTGCGCTGACCAAAAGTAACTTCTGCTGTGATGGTTAATAAAAGAAGCAAAAAACTCAATTTCTTTTGCATACCGGTATTCATCAAGGATTTCGGGCAATAAAGGTATTAATTGTTTTTAGATGATTTGACTTTAAACACCCCCTAAGCCCGAAGATACGGCACTGATTAGAGTCTGTGATTTTCTATAATATGGCACATTGCTGTTGTTTAAATCAACTTTCACCAAAAAGTTTTAGCAAAATGACCGTATAGCAACGGTTTGGCAGAATAATTGCATGGGAGGCACAAGACAAATAAAATCTGCATGAATACTGAAATGAAAACAGCCATTGTATTTGGAGCTACCGGCTTGGTAGGTTCACACCTTCTAACATTACTAGAGCAGGACTCAAGATACTCACACATAAAGGTTTTTGGACGTTCGAAGCCACAATTCACAACCGACAAGGTTGAATTTTTCCTAGGTGATCTGCGCAATCCCGAAAGGCTAGCCGTGCAGTTAACAGGCGATGACCTCTACATTTGTCTTGGGACAACCATTAAAGCGGCTGGCAGCAAACCTGAATTCCGCCGTATTGACTTAGATTTACCTGTAAAAGTGGCAGAGCTGGCAAAAAAGAATGGAGTTTCAACCATAGCGGTAATCTCTTCCTTGGGTGCCAATGCCACATCACGCAATTTTTACCTGCATACCAAAGGGGAGATGGAAAACCTTCTCATCGCGCAAATGTTTGAGAAAACAGTAATCCTGCGTCCCTCCATGCTGCTGGGCAAACGTAACGAATTTCGGTTAGGCGAGGAGATTGGCAAGCGTCTGTTTAAGGCGCTCGGCTTTTTACTCAGTGGGAAGTGGAGACGATACCGTGCTGTGGAGGCCGCCGATGTAGCAGCTGTTATGCTAAAGGTAACCAGTGAGGCTGGCAATGGCGTTACCATAGTGGAGTCGGAGGCAATTGCGGAACTATAGAACTATCCAAAAGAGAGTCTTGTAAAAAGGCTCTCAGCTTCAACGCAATTATACAAGCAGAAATGGTTAAATGGCTGCATTATTGACAGCACCTTTCGTCAATAATGTTTATGTGACATATCTCATCTTACCCACTGAAACATAGCGTATACAAAGTCTACAGGTTCACACTTTAATCAAATTAATTTTTCTGAGATATTCACAAGGCTTTCCAAATTTGCTATTTTTGAGATTCTCATCCCATCATCTCTCAAAAGTTGCAGCCATGAATGTCCCAAGAAAGATCCCTTTTGTTTTGATTAACAGGAAAAACATTGCCTTCGTTTGGATTCTTCTTTCACTACTAATTTCAGGATTGGCTTGGACATTTTTCAGCTATGAAAAGCAGATCCTCTCCGCCAAAGAGAACAGCGAGTTAAAGGAGGTTGCAACCTTAAAAATTAACCAAATTGAGGAATGGCGCAAGGAGAAGCTCGCCGATGCCCAGATGTTTTCTAAAAGCCCATTCTTTTCAAAAGCGCTGAATGAATGGGCAATAACGCCTAGCAATCTCAACCTTAAAAAAGAGATACTCGAAAGACTCATACTCATCAACTGGAATGAGTCATACAATGATATCGTTTTCACCGATTGCAAGGGCAATGCATTACTTTCCACTTCCGGCGCGACAAAAAAGTTGGAACCCCAAACCGTGGCATTGGTTATAAAGGCGGTCCAACAAAAACAGATAATCTTCACCGATATATATAAATGCAGCGCGCTTAACACCCTACAGCTGGATTACATTGCACCGGTATTCAATAGCAGCAATGGTATCACAGGCACATTAATATTTATCGAAAACGCTAATGAACAGCTATTCCCGCTTATAGATCAACACCCTGTTTTCTCTAATACATTTGAAACTGTTCTTGTAAAACGAGATAAGGATAGCGTTCTATTTCTGAATCAGCTACAGCATAGTGGCCGCAGCGCAATGAGCGTTAGGGTTCCCACAAGCCAAACCAACGAGGTTTCTGTAAAGGCAGTGTCGGGCAATGTGGGGTTCTACGAGGGTGTAAACTATCTTGGTCGAAGCGTTGTGGCCTATATGGCTCCCATAAAAGGGACATCGTGGTTTTTAGTTGCTAAAATAAACAAGGATGAACTTTATGCCCCACTATACTTGCGGGGTAAAATCACATTTGCCCTAACCCTGCTGCTGCTGTTAACAATTGCCTTGGGACTTGCCTGGTACTTCAACTACCTAAAACGATATATCTACTTTGAATCGCTAAATAAGGAAAAATCACTTGCCGGCTACTACAAGGAGTTCTTTACCGTTCTCTACAGCATTGGCGATGGTGTAATTACCACCGACGTTATTGGAAATGTTAAACGAATGAATGCCGTTGCCGAGAAGTTAACAGGACATAGTATTGACGAAGCCGCAGGCAAACCCATCGAAGAAATATTCAACATTATCAATGAATCGTCGCGCAAGCCGGTGGAAAACCCCATTCAGCAGGTACTAAAAAGAGACATTGTAGTTGGACTTGCCAATCACACCATTCTCATCGGCAAAGACGGAGCAGAGATCCCAATTGCAGATAGCGCATCCCCCATCCGCGACGAGCATGGGCTAATGCAGGGTGTTGTTCTCGTATTTCGCGATAAATCGAAGGAGCACCTTTCGGAAAAAAAGGTAAGGGAAAGTGAGGCTAGGCTTCAACGGGCGGAAGTTACCGCAATGTCGGGCAACTGGGAAATACATCTCACCGATGGAAAGGTTGACGCATCTGAAGGAGCCTGCAAAATTTATGGCACATCAGCTGAAAATTTGACCATAGAGAAAATCCAGCAGTTCCCACTTCCTCAATTTCGACCCTTGCTAAATGAAGCACTAGAAATGCTGGTAAAGGAGGGAGTACCCTACAATGTTGAGTTTAAGATTAAAACTCCCGATGGTAAAATCAAGGAGATTCACTCCATTGCGGAATACGACCAAAAGGAAAATGTAATATTTGGCGTGTTCCAGGATATTACGGCAAGAAAAGAGCTAGAAAATAAGCATTTTCATCTGCAGCAAATTATTGACAACAGCCTAAATGAAGTATACTTCTTTAATGCAAAGACGCTAAAATTCGAATATCTTAACAAAGGCGCGCTACTCAATCTTGGATACTCTTACGAAGAGGCGCTGGAGCTAACAGCCATCGACATCAAGCCTGAGTTCACTCGTGAATCCTTTACCGAACGGCTGAAACCTTTGCTTGACGGAACCATGGAAAAGTTGGAATATGAAACCTTTCACAGGCGTAAGAACGGTAGCCTCTATCCGGTGGAAGCTCATCTGCAATACCACAAAACAGACGGTGAGGGTGTATTCTTCGCCATTACTAACAATATTACACAGCGAAAAAGTGCAGAACAAAAGCTGCTGCAAAGCCAAGAACGGTGGAAAAATTTGTTCGAAAACAGCCCCAGTGCTATAGCCATCTACACGGCTGTGGACAATGGAAACGACTTTGTTTTTACGGACTTCAATCGGGTAGCCCAGGAGATAGACTCCATTGACCGAGATAAGGTGGTTGGCAAACGAATAAGTGAGTTGTTTCCGTCAGCCGAAGGCCTTGGATTTCTAGAAGTTTTTAGAAGAGTAATGAAAACTGGTAAAACAGAGCATATTGACGCAACGGTATACAAGGACAACCGCATTCAGGGTTGGCGCGAAAATATTATTTACAGACTCAACACGGGTGAAATTGTAGCCCTTTACAACGACGTTACCGCCCGCATGAAAGCAGAGCAAGAGCTGCGTGAGAGTGAGCAAAAATTCAAAAGTCTTTTCAAAGACCATTCTGCAGTTAAGCTCCTTATCGAGCCGAAAACCGGGAAGATTGTCGATGCCAGCAATTCGGCAGCGGAGTTCTATGGTTGGCCGTTGGAAACGATCAAACAAATGAGCATTTACGACATCAACGTATCAACCAAGGGTGAGATTGAGGACAGGATTCATATGGTGCTCAACCAAGACCAAGATTACTTTGAACTTAAGCACCGCAAGGCGGATGGTCAAATTAGGGACGTGGAGATTTTTAGCAGCAAGGTTGGATTTCATCAGAATCAATACCTCTACTCTATCATACACGACGTTACCGAGGCCCGAAAGGCCATTAGGCAGCTGCGGCTCCTAAGCCGTTCGGTGGAACAGAATCCGGTGAGTATTGTCATCACAGACCAGTCAGGGAACATTGAATATGTTAACCCAAAGTTTTCAACTGTTACAGGATACTCATTCGATGAGGTGGTGGGGAAAAATCCTCGCGTACTCAAATCGGGCATTCAGCCATTAAGCTTCTACCAAAGTTTATGGACAACAATTCTAAGCGGAAAGGTATGGAGCGGAGAAATTTGCAATAAGCGAAAGGACGGCACCCAATACTGGGAAAAAGCAATAATATCGTCTGTAGAGGATGAGCAGGGCACCATATCGCACTTCGTTGCTGTTAAGGAGGATATCACCGAGAGCAAGAAAATGCAGGAGGATCTGATCTCAGCCCTCCAAAAGGCGGAAGAGAACGACCGACTGAAATCGGCATTTCTGGCCAATATGAGCCATGAGATACGAACACCCATGAACGGAATCCTAGGATTTACCGAGTTGCTGAAAAGCCCCACTCTTTTGCAAGCAAAGAGGCTGGAGTTTGTCAAAATCGTAGAGCAAAGTGGTAAGCGACTGCTCGGCATCATCAACGATTTGATAGACATTGCCAAAATTGAATCGCGGCAAATGGAGATATTCGTTTCGGAGGTGAACGTCAGCGAAGAGGTTACAAACCTTACCGCCTTCTTTAAACCGGAAGCCGATACAAAGGAGATAGCTATTATTGTGCAGGATGGTAGCCAATTACCCGAGCTGGTAATAGCCACCGACAAGCAAAAATTCCTCTCCATCGTCACCAACCTGCTAAAGAACGCCATCAAGTTCACCGAAACGGGAAGCATCCGCATTAACATGTCCATTGGCCCAAAAATGGTTGAGTTTTTAGTGGAAGATACGGGCATTGGAATACCGACGGAGATGTTGAAAAAGGTTTTTGACCGTTTTGTTCAGGGCGACACCTCTCTTTCTCGCTCATATGAGGGCGCTGGGCTTGGGCTAACCATTACTAAATCGTACGTGGAGATGCTGGGTGGAACCATTGAGGTGCAATCGGAAGAGGGCAAGGGAACTCGCTTCTCCTTCTCCCTGCCGCTGACCAACGCCGGACATACCGCACCATCGACCAAAGATACAGCAGCACTTAAAACTGCAAATGTTGAGCAAAAGCTCAACATTCTAGTGGTGGAGGACGACAAAATCTCTGCCCAATTTCTACACGATATTCTCCAACCCTTTGCGGCACAACTTCTGTTTGCAAGGACCGGTGGAGAGGCGGTGAAGCTCTGCCGCGAAAATTCAAACGTGAACCTTGTGCTGATGGATATTAAAATGCCCGACATGGACGGGCTGGAAGCCACTCGGATTATTAGAACCTTCAACAAGGAGGTGGTGATAATTGCGCAAACAGCCTACGCACTTACAGGCGACCGCGAGAAGACCATTAATGCTGGCTGCAATGAATATCTTACCAAGCCGTTAAGCCGGAGGGAGCTAACCCTTACCATTGAAAAGTTATTCAAGAATACCGGGGACAAATCCCCATCCCCTAATTGATTCTGTTACCGTTGCACTCACCCTGCAACGGTATGCATTTACTGAAATCTTTATTTTCCATTTTGTTGAATTGCCTTCTTGACGGTTATATTAGTTTCTATTAAATACTTGTAACTAAAGTTCTCAAATATTTAGGATCTTAAATAACCTTTTAACGCATTAGAATTTTAAGCCTGTTTTCTCGCGTTCTGGATGAGAAATAGCAATCCTCCTTCTTAACAGCCTCACCTTTTCTGCATCGCAAACAGTGGGTCTACCGATTGATAGCACTCCTTTATCTGCTCGTTGGTTAATAGGTATAGCTGAGAAAGCAGCGATTTATCTGGAGAGTAGCCCTTAATTTTCCCGTAATTCTTTTTAATCCAATCGATAGCCGTATCCACAATTTTTTTATTGGCCATTCCATGCCCCGATTCACCAATTTCATCAATCATACCTGCCAGTTCAAAACGTGGCTCAGTGGCAAATATAATTTGAGAGAGCTTGGCATGAAACTCCCGCTCGTCGTTCGACCAATTCTTGAACTTTTCCGGCATGTATTTTCGTTCAATGCTGTGCCTGCCCTCATGGCCTAAAATGGAAGCCTCAACCCTATACTTTTCAAAAGTTGACAGGAAGGCCATCTTAAGGTCATTCCCACGCAACCCCTCAGAATAGAGCTTGTGATATAAATCGGTAATGGCATCAAACCGCAACTTTGCAGCCAGGCCACCGGTTTGTTTGTCAATGTCCTCGGTATAAGGTTGATTTAGAAACTCATTTATGCGGGTTAATGTCTTCCTCCGCTCCAAGGTATCGGTTGCCGTTTTCCATGCATTAAAAGGTTCGTCGAGGTATGCCTCCCGAACACGAATAACCTCATTATCTGTTGCCCAACCACCTATGGCCCCATTCTCCCAAAACCAGCTGGAGTAGCCATTGGAAGTCATCATATCGAGCTGGGTGTAGGTAAGCTCCGGTGCATATCCATACTGCTTCACCAGCGCTTTCTCCTGGTTAACAATGTGCCCCAAGCATAAAACAAACCCGCTATAATTTGCGGTAGACCCGGTAAATCCCATTGCGCCAAAATGCTTTTTCGTTTCATCCAAAAAACCATCTTTTCTATACTCCTTACCTGCCAGAAACGAGAGTTTATGCCATAGCTCCTCTCGAGCATTGCCAAGCCACTTCTTATACGCTCTTTCATTTTGTTGGCCAATGGCAATCTGTCGGTAATACTCGTTGGTCTCGCTTTTTACCTCTTTAAGATATTTTGCATAGGTGAGCATATCGGTTACGGCCGAACCATAGCTTTCCTCGCTGGAATTATGGAGGGCAAAATCGCCGGCATACTCATAAAATCGAGAATCAGAGAGTGCCAAAATCAACTTCTCCTGATTTTCCAGAGTCAACTTCTCCCCTCTCCACTTCTCACAAACCTCATTCAAATTTTTAGCGGCATTGGCCATGTATGGGTATGCGCTGTTAATATCTGCAATGTGGAAGTACGATTTCCAAGCGTTAACCACATTGGCGCCATCGTTTCGAAGAAGCGATATCGCAAGCAGAAGCCTTGACGGTTGTGGGGCACCGGCGTTCGATTCCAGAATCTTACTCAAAATGAGAGAAGAGCGGTTGAGCAGCGCTGTATCGAGCGGGATGCTCTTGCTCAAATTATTCACCGACAGCTCGTAAACCGTTTGTGCAAATTCCAACTTGGCGGAGGTAGCTTCTGCCGCTGAACCAGCAAATTTTTCGGCCTTAGTTGCAGCTGCCAATGATTGTTGATAGTTACCCGATTCCCTCTCAATTCGGCTTATCAAATTCCATGTTTCCAACTTCGACAAACCAATGGAATCGTCAGCACGCAAACGCTTCAGCGCTAAGTCATGATTTTTAAAGTATTTCCAATCCTGCAGCGCCAATCGCTGAAGAGCCTGGCATTTGATGTTACTGTTCAACGTATCAATGGCCAGCAGATCCAACAAGATGGTTCTGGAGCGCTCCAAATCGAACTGCTGGTATGCTGCGTCGGCTGCATCAAGGGTGATTTCGTGAATAGTATCTTTACTGTTGCAAGCGAGGAGTGTAGCAAGAGCAAGTAGCAGTAAAATGTTTTTCATTGGTTAGGAATTAGTCGCTATGGCGAGTTAGAAATTCGAGAATCAATTTAATGCTTTTTTAAATGCCCGTGTTACAATGGTTAAGTGAAAACAAGGCTTATGAAACAAAATCCAAAACCCGCTACAATTTAACCTCCCGAAAATTAAAGCTACGAATGCGAGAAATCCTTTCGTTTTCATTTGGATAAGGTTTATTACATGGTGATTCAAACCCCTCGGTTTCAAATCACAAGCTGATGCATTTCCACAGTTGAAGTAAATGTATGAAAGATGCGGGAGGTAACAAAACCAAAAAGGTGGGAATAGAGCAATCAATGTGGTGGAAATTGAATGGCGGTTAGCTACACTCCACCAATCTGCCCGTCATTGGCACTGCTTAATCACATCTCGGGCCTTCAGCCCTTCTGGGGTGCCAATTACGATAGCACAGGGTTTCACTTCGTTCCACCCTGTGCTTTTACATCACGTTCCTTCAGAACGTAGCTCTACAAAATTGAGGCAACGCCAGAAGAGGTAAAAGCACAGGGCTCTACTTCACTACTTATCGGTATAGTATCTCACCATCGGTCGGTTTTTAGAGGTTTGGTCAACAACCTCAAAGCCCGCGCGCTCAAACGATTTATACAGACCTATCCAGGCAAATGAATCGGGCAAGCGTTCCTTGGTGGGAATGGTTGGGTAGGCTTCAATAATGCGGATGCCCTGCTCCTTTGCATACCGAATTACCCCCTTCAAAATTGCCACCGAAACACCCTGACGGCGGAACCGTTTGTCCACAAAGAAGCAGGGTATTGACCAAACGGGATTGCTGTCGATGCGCTTGTGAACCCGTGATTTTTCCAGCTTCACAAAGTGCTCTCTAGGTGCAAATGCACACCAGGCAATGGGTTCGTCCTCATAAAAGGCGAGCATTCCGGTTGGCCTATCCTCCATTACAAGCTTTTGCATGGCGGCCTTGTTACCGCCCTCAACTTTGCCCTCCGCAAAATCGGCTTTTTTGAGACGGTAGTACATGCACCAGCAGCTGCCGCAAGCGCCCCGCTCTCCAAAGAGCTGAACAAACTTCGACCAATTGTCACGCCTCAACGGCTCAAAGGTTATTGCGCTCAAAAAATCCTCGTCGTAGCTGGATGTTGGCATTGGGTGGTGTATTTTGTATAACACATATTGGTCAACAGTATGAATCGTTGCGCGATTCAAAGCACTTACCGAGCATGCCGCTAAGTCGTTTATTAGATGCTATATCGCTCAAATATACTACTAACTTCAAAATGTATTATGACTGTTCGTTGTGTGTTTTTGCTTTTTTAATCCAAATATTAAGCTTATCAATCCAGCTAGCCCAAATAATCCACTAGCATAAAATTCATTTCTGACATCCTCGTTTTCATATAGAAAAATCTTTTTCTCTAAATCGGCTTTAAGTTTCAAATCCTGACCTACAACAAGTTTACCACATAGTCCACCACCAATTTGCTTGGAATACTCTTTATTTACCCCATTATCTATATATTGAAATCTAAAGTGCTGTTTCACTTTAGTCCCAAAACAATTTGGGACATAAGTCACTTTGACTGAAATCAATTTTCCATGTTTCTGAACATTATAAGAATCAATGTCAAATCTTAACCCAATCAATGCGAAAAACCAAAATATGAGTCCGCCAACTATATATATTACTTTATTTGTCATTTTATCATATATTTCAAATCTGCTTTTAGTCTATTTAAGTTAGCGACGAGTCTTTTCTTGCAATTGCACACTACTCGCTAGCTCTTTTTTCCAGTGGATTAGCGAATCCGTCTCCCCTGTTCTTACAAAGCCATTCTTCACCAGCACGGCCATGGATGCTGGGTTGTCTATATTTGTGGAGGCCACCACCGCCCTCACCTCGGGCTGCTCCGCGGCCCAGCCAACCATGCCTCCAACCGCCTCTGCCATATAGCCCTTGCTTCGAAAGGCAGGGTAAGTGCCATAGCCAATCTCTACCTCGCCGCTATGGTTGGGTTCACCCATAAAGCAGAGGTCGCCCACCATCTGGTTCGCCTCCTTTAGAATCACACTCCAAATTGTGGAGTAGAGGTAGTTTCGGCTCGTATCGGCTACGCGAGGGAGTATGGCCTGCTCAAGCGCCTCGGCCAGCTCAGCAGATATTACCCGTGGAGAAGTATTCAGGCATAGCTCCTGCTCCAGCGAGCCATCGTTTTGCTTATACTTAACCAGCTGCCCGTAGGTGAGTGGTATTATAAGAAGTCTCTCGGTTTCTACCATACCCTGTTGCTTATGCGCTGTGTGTTATGCCACATTTGCTGGCATGAAGATACCAAGACAAATTGAAAATCATACAAGGGATGTATCTTAACACAGATTCATCGCTCGGTGGTGCAAACCGCTCAGATGGCTATTTATTGGCAAACGTGGGTTAGTATTTCTTTCGTTTTGGATTTTGTCTATTGTCGAAGAAGTTCAAGAGAATAATGCTGTCTCCCTGAATTTTATAAAAGAGAGTCAGCTGCCTGACAATTACAAAACCACGAATATTCCTTTCCGTATGTTCTAGGCTGCCTATTTCAGGAAATTCGACAAGAATGTCAAGGAAATCATAAACTTTCTTAACAAAAGCCGTAGTAACTGTTCCCCCCCACTCCTCTTCCAAATAGGTTATAATTTTATCGAATTTCTTGTCTGAGCTTTTCGACCAATAGATGGTTAAAGCCATTTCTTATGCTTTTTTTGTATTTCAGTATGCGCGATAAGATTTGCCGGGTCATTTGATTCAATGTCCGCACGAATTAACTCCTCCTGTTCCGCCTGAGTAAGTCTTCCCCAAAGTTCTCCATCTGCCCTCTCATTCATTCTGGACATGATAGCATAAAACTTCATGAGTAAACTTTCATTGCTTATACTATCAATTAGGTGATGGAGATTATTTCTTATTTCAACGGTGCTCATATTTTTTTCTTCAAAGATACGAATACTGCATACAAAAGGCAATGCTTGTCGAAAAGCCCATGTGTGCTAATGGCCTATCATCCTGCAATGAAAATTATTTCACCCTGACTTTCCACCTGTAGATGGAGGTAATGAGAACTCCCAATAAACCGATAATATCGCCATACCATACAATCACAGACCGAATATCCAAAACATATTGTGCAAACAAACTAACCGCAATCAACACTGTAAATCCAGACACAGTTTGTTTGGGTCGATAGCTAACAGCACCATTATACCAACCTTTGATTTTATCATTTTCGGGCCACTTTGCCAGCAGCTTTTTAAAATCCCGCTGTGCCAACAAAAAGTGCTTTCGGCTGTAGCAGGCAATACCGTGTTGCCAAATAAGAGACTCATACATTGGCTCATCAAACAAATCCTTATCCTTTAAATTATCGTCGGTCTCGAATAGCGCAATAGCATGACTCAGGTAGGGTAAAGATTTTTTCACAAACCCTTCGTGTGCTAAATCAAGGGCATAGTCGGAAACCAACCTTGTGGCCTTAAACCTATCATCGTATGTAGGAAAGTCAAACGTTAAAAAGGAATCGACTTGCGACTCTACAATGGCGATGAACTTCTTGGGATTGGAAGTTGACTCATCACCATATACCGTGTCATAAATTTCTGCAATGCTGGGCATAGGATTCTTTTTTAAATTATCCAGCTTAACGTTTGGCATAAGAGCTATAGTTTTAGCTGTGTGCAAGCATTGTGCGACTATGGCTTTTATGCATTGTTAGCTTCTTTTAATATTATTACTTGATTCATTCTTGAGCTTTTGTTGAGGTAGAAATGATGTTCAGGCTCTTTAAAATCGCAATTTTCTTCAACTAATGAATAATAAGACCATTTGAAATTTATTGCTCTTGCCATGTTCATTCTTGCATTTTCAAAATCGTCTAGTTCATATGTCTGGATTTTGTCTTCACTGCTAAACAGAAGATCGAATTCAGAATTTTGATATTTTATTAGAGCTGATCCAAATAGTGTTCCTGAGTTAATAACAAAGTAAACAGAATCACCAATGCTAATTGGATCGTCAAAGTGAATCCAAGCTTGTCTTTCTTTATCCAATTCGTTAATCGACTCTTGAAGTCTAATCATAGATGGATGATTAGATTTAAGTATCGATTTGACATTAAAAGGACTACTTGTCTTCTTTCTTTTGTTCAAATCAAAGTAACCGATCTTTCCTCCTAAAGTGGAGAATATGATAGTATTGTCGTCAATCCAAGAATAAGAACAACAAATCAATTTTACATCTACCAATTCCCTTGTCTCTATATTAATTAAGTGGAATCGATCATTATCTGCTTTCCATTTTAACAATCCTATATGTTTTGCTGAAGGTGATAGGCTGCATTTGTTCGGAGCATATTTCACATGATTAAATTTGACTATTTTCTCTGGCTTATTTTGTCCTTCTTCTAATTTAAAAAAGGTATTGCCATTACTCAGATATAATCTATTGCTTCGATTATCCCAAACACAGTCATAAACTTTAAATGAGTCAATTTTGGATTTTAATTGCCCATTCGATTTATAAAAGTGTATTTCACTTTCTCCCTGCTCATTGGTTAAGCCGATCATGACATCTCCTGTCTGAGAATTGTAACAAGCTGAATTAATGTCTAAATTATCAGACAACTCTACTTCAGTAGCTGTTTTATTTGGCTGGAGAAATCTAAAGTTCATTTTGCCCTATTGAAGTTAACGTTTTGCATATTTGTTATGTTTGGGAGTTTAGCTCCGCTGAGCTTTCTTCGGTCGTTTGAAACCGTTTCATCCTCCCACGATAGTAAAGCTACCCAAAAGCGTTAAGAACTCCAAATGGGTCATCAGCCCAAATAAATTAAACACGTAGTTGGCAAACGTTTTATTTACTTTAATTTCTTAGTATTAACATGCACAAATCCAAGTGCGAGATTGTTAGTATTTAATTCATATGTTTTCTCATTATAAGAAGAAAAATTGCTAATCTCGATTTTTAATTTTTTGAAATCCCAAATTCCTGACTCTTTAAAACTAAAATCAAAATCATTACCTCTACTCTCATTACAACTCGTTGTAATACTACTTATACAAGACATAATTTTAAAAATTTGACTTTTAGTAACTTCAAAGTTTTTATTGAAGCCCACAAAGAGTAGAAATTCTTCTAGTCCATTACCACAGTATTGAGTATAAGAAATTTCTCCCCTCGAATCATAACTAACAAGCACTAAATAATAGATCCCTTTATTATCTTTAATTTCCATGAATTCATCAAGCGTAGGTGTATATTCGAAATAATTAGAAAAGTCACCTTCAATA
>DATKTT010000034.1:0-6188 GCA_035530955.1 Williamwhitmania sp.
ACGACGTCGGCCCAACTCAAGGGCGGCAACAATGGTCAGGGCCTTTGCCTCGCCTATTCCCTTGAAGCGACAAAGTGCTTTAACGTCAAGCCGACCCAGCTCATCTAAATTATTGGATACGCTTTGGAGCATCCGCCTCGAAAGTTCCACCGCGCTCTCCTTTTTTGTGCCGGAGCCAATGAGAATGGCAAGATGTTCAGCGTCGCTCAGGGCAGCAGTGCCCTTTGTAAGCAACTTCTCTCGTGGGCGATCCTCAACGGCCCACTCCTTAATGGTAAGGGGGCGGTAGTCAGACTGTTCCATGATATTGGATTTGAGTCAAGTTACGATAACCTTGCCTTAAATCCAAATCAAAAAAGGCCTTCCGGGTTGGAAGGCCTCACAATATATTACAAGGTTGTATTTCTAGAGCTTGTTTACATGAACTGTAAGGCTGCTCTTAAGGTTTGCAGCTTTATTGTCATGAATCACGTTCTTCTTGGCCAACTTATCAAGCATGGCGGTCACCTTAGGTAGTAACTGCTCAGCAGCAGCCTTATCGGTGGTGTTTCTTAAAACCTTAATTGCGTTACGACAAGTTCTTGCATAGTAGCGATTATGAACCCTCTTTGCAATAGTTTGACGATTCCTTTTTTCCGAAGATTTATGGTTTGCCATAGCTAATCTCGTATTATTCGTTGGTAGCCCGTAGGAGAATCGAACTCCTATTACCAGGATGAAAACCTGGCGTCCTAACCGTTAGACGAACGGGCCAAAATTTCATTCTTTTTCTTGATTCGCCCCCGTTGGGGTGGAATGCGGGTGCAAAAGTAGTTGAAATTTTATTCCCTCCAAATTTTCATCACAAAAAAAAATGAAAAAAATGGTCTATATCTACTAATCCAAATTCCTCAAAAGGGTGGTTAAAGAAATGGTTACCGGAAATTATACCGGAATGAAATACCGCCCTGAAGCCAAACGCTAGGGGACTCCACCAAGTTGATCACTGGCATGGCATCAACAGCAATGCTGATGGGGGCTTCGCTAAAGGTATATTCAAGTCCAATTATTCCATCGCCACCAAGGTAAAAATTGTTATGGTCGTTCCCCCAAGGACTAGGGTTTGAAGTGGCCGATGCAATGTGGGCTCCAAAACCATAATACCAATCAAGCCCAGGTGTGTCTCTAATTTCATTATTAATTTCGTATAAACCAGTTATTCCAAGCCCACCCCAGCCAAAGGATAGCATTCCCTCCAGTGCAGTTTTGGATGCAAAAAAATGCTTTACGGTAATTCCGGAAGGAGAACCCAACCGAAGGCCTACACCCGTGGAGTATGGTTGAGAAAAAGAAACGGCGCTACTTCCCAAGAGGAGTGCCAGCACCATTACACTAAAAACAAGTCTTTTCATCATCGAAAAAAATTAATTTGAAGCCACGAAATTAATAATTCTGGTGGTTCGTTGACAATCTCAAGAATAAATCCAGATTCTGATTAGTAAAGAAATTGCACCGGCCATATTTTTAGCTCAACTTTAAGTTGATATCCATATCAACAAGTTATTTCTCTAACGCTTTGGAAACGAGGTCAGGCAGATCTAACCCACCAAAATTCCCAGAGGACATTAGCAGCACAACAGTCTTGGAAGAGTATTGCCTGAAAATTGCCGCTTTCAACTTCTGTGAATCTGAAAAAACGGTTAAATCGTCCCTTCCAAAACTATTTTTAACATCAGCAGTAGTTAGTGTTGGGAGATTCTTGTGGAGAATAGCCTCCGGATTAAAAAAGACAACGGCTTTGTCAGCCTCCTCCATGGTCCCTTTATAATGGCTGAGAAAGCTTGCGCTTAAGCTCGAAAAGGTGTGGAGCTCCAAAGCAGCTACCAAGTTGTGGTGGGGAAACTGCTCTTTTACTGCCTCAACAGTAGCCTGAACTTTGGAAGGTGAATGGGCAAAGTCGAGATAGTAGGTAACCAGCTTATCAGCTCCAAGCAGCTGAAGTCTCTTTGCCGCCCCACCAAACGATAGAATGGCATCGTAAAACTCCATTTCGGAAACCCCAAGCCGAGTACAAATTTCCTTGGCCCCGGCAATGTTTTGCATATTATGGTTGCCGAAGACCATTACGACAACCGCTCCGTAGGACGTCTCCAAAACCCATTTCTCACCCTGCTTATGGTGAGGATGAGATTTATACCCAACCTTTTTTGCGCGAATGTTAGAACTCTCAACCATTTCACACACCACTTTGTCATCTTCACAATAAATAAGGGTACCACTCGGTTCGATATTTTCCGCAAAAATCCGAAACTGCTCAACGTAGCCATCAAAAGTGGGAAATACATTCACATGATCCCATGCAATTCCGGAGATAAGCCCAATGCTTGCATTGTAAAGGTGGAATTTTGGCCGAAGGTCGATTGGCGAGGTAAGATATTCATCACCCTCAAATATAGCCACCGGCGCCTCATTGCTCAAGCCAACCATGGTATCGAAACCCTCAACCTGGGAGCCAACCATGTAGTCGAACTTTTTTCCGCTTGCTTTAAGTACATGCATCACCATGGAGGTAATTGTGGTTTTTCCATGGCTACCACCCACCACCGCTCTAACTTTATCGCGAGTTTGCTCATATAAATACTCAGGGTAGGAGAATATTTTCAAACCCAACTCACGGGCTTTTACAAGTTCGGGATTATCGTTCCGCGCATGCATTCCAAGAATAACAGCATCAAGATTGCTGCCGATTTTTTCTGGAAACCAACCAACCGCAGAAGGTAAAATTCCGGCATTGGCCAACCTTGTTTTAGATGGCTCAAAAATCTCGTCGTCGGAGCCAGTAACTTCGAACCCTTTTGCTCTGAGCGCAAGTGCTAAGTTGTGCATGGCGCTTCCACCAATGGCTATAAAATGAACTTTCACGGCAATATTAATTTGAGCATAAGAGCTCGGTTAATAAACAATGGGCGATTTTAGAAAACGGAATCACCAACAATACTAGCAATCAAAAACCAGATCAAAGATAAGCTTTTGCTTAAAACCGGTTCAAATTTCATATTATCAACAGAGAAAACACAAAGAGGGTGCAGAACTAACGTGCTGCACCCTCGCTATTTAATTGTATAATTCTACAATTTATTTCTTTTTTGTGGGCTTAGTAGGGGTTTCCGGTTTTGCTGGAGTTGCCGGAGCAGAAATATCAGCGGGAGCATTGGGAGCCATTTGAATCTTTGGTGTAATGCTCAAGAGCTCTACCTTAAAGATTAGCATCTCATTGGGGCCTATTACTCCGCCAGCACCTTTTTCGCCATAAGCTAGTTGAGGTGGAAGATACAACATATAGGTATCTCCAGGCTTCATCAATTGAAGTGCCTCTTGCCAACCGGGTATTACTTTACCAACCTTAATAGAGATTGGCTCACCCCGCTCGAAGGAAGAATCGAACACCTTACCATCAATGAGCGAACCCTCATAGTTTACACTTACCTCATCGTCGGCTGTTGGGTGAACGCCCTTGGGGTCGCCACTTTTTACCACTTCATACTGAAGTCCGCTAGGCAAAGTAACCACGTTGGGCTTTTTGGTATTCTCAGCTAAAAACTGTGCTGCGGCAGCAAGGTTTTTGTGCGAATCAGAATCTTGCTTTGCCTGCATCTTAGCCATCATATCCTGCTGATAGCGACCCAGCACAGCGTTCATTTCCTGCTCGTTAAGAAGCTGCGTTCCTTGAGTGCTCTCCTTTATTCCCTTTGCAATCATGTCTGGATTTAACTCTACCCCCTTATTTTTTAGGTCAGAGCCTATCATGCTACCGTAGGAATAAGCAACGCTATCCTCAAATGTAGTAAGCTGTGCGAACAAGCCTTTGCCCATGAAAATGAGCCCAAGGCTAATGATTAATTTCAATTTCATAAAGTTCAGTTTCAAGTTTTTTCTAACACGAATTTGATTGCAAGTTAAGCATTTGGTTTGGCAGTGCAAAAGGAGCAACAACGCAGTGACCCTCTTTTTATACAATTTAACAAATCACGTTCAAAACGTTGCCATCATTGCAAATTATCTAACCAATATTTTGAACATCTTTGTTTAGACTTACTCTGCAAATAGCAAGAAAGTCCAACAATTCCGAGTTATATTTGTTCCACTGTAAATCAAAAAAAATACTAAATGGAACTCTATTCACTCAACATAACCAACTTTAAGATCGACGGTGGATCCATGTTTGGCGTTGTGCCTAAAGTGCTTTGGCAAAGAGCTTACCCCGCCAATGACGACAACCTATGTTCTTGGGCACTTCGTTCGCTAGTGGTGAAGAGCGGCAACCGAGTTGTGCTCATCGACAATGGCTTTGGCAACAAGCAGGATGAGAAATTCATGAGTCACTTCCACCTCTTTGGCGGCGATGGTTTGATAGAAGGGCTGGCTAAAATTGGCATTCAGCCCGAAGAGGTCACCGATATGGTGCTCACCCACCTTCACTACGACCACTGCGGTGGCGGGGTTTACCTAAAATCGGATGGAGCAAGCGCACTTACATTTCCCAATGCAACTTACCATATCAGCCGTTCCCAGTGGGAATGGGCCATCAATCCAAATTTTCGCGAGGCTGACTCCTTCCTGCCAGAGAATATTATACCCATGATGGAAAGTGGAAAACTTCACTTGGTGGAGTCGGAAGGTGAGCTGTTCCCTGGATTTGATCTGCGCATTGTGGACGGGCACACCAGAGGTCAAATGATTCCCATCGTTACTTTCCGGGGCACCAAGATAATTTTTGCCGCGGACCTCTTCCCTTCCACCGCACACATTCCACTGGCTTGGAACATGAGCTACGACGTGGAACCAATGAAAACGCTTAAGGAAAAGGAGACCTTTTTAAAGGAGGCATACGAAAATGGCTATATGCTCTTTTTCCAGCACGACTACCAAAACGAATGCTGTAGCCTAAAGCAAACGCCTAAAGGAATAAGGGTGGATCGAACGTTTTCACTTAGCGAGTTCCTAAGTGAAAAATCAGCCTACGAGAATAAGCAAGCATAACAAACCAAATGCGATTAGCTAGATTTCTCACCAAGAGAACCCTATAGAAACTCATAAACATTTTCATGGCAACGCAGGAATCGCTGCAGCAGGTAAAAGTTGTCAAGTTGGACCGAATAGGCCCTAACGGATACCTGCTCACCACCATTCGTCCATTTGAATTTACACCAGGTCAGGTTGTTAAACTCACAACCGATAAAACCATTGCACCAAGGCTCTACAGCATAGCCTCAGGGAGTAGTGAGGCAACACTAAAGTTCCTTTTCGATCTAAAAAACGAGGGTGAGTTGACGCCTAAACTACTTATGCTTCAGCCCGGCGACAAGGTTTGGATGAGCGAGCCATTTGGTGAATTTGTTTGCGATGAGAAGCCAGCCATTTGGGTTGCCTCCGGTACCGGAATAGCACCTTTTCTCTCCATGGCATTGTCGGGAAATACCCACAACAAGAAGTTGGTACATGGCGTTCGCTATGCCGAAAACTTTTTCTTTCACGAAGAGATGAGAGAGCTGCTGCACGACAACTACATCCAATGTCTCTCTGGTGAAGCTAGGGATGGCACATTCCATGGAAGGGTAACCGATTTTCTGAAACAGGATGAAGCCCTTAGCCTTAACATAAAGTATTACCTTTGTGGCAACCCTGAAATGGTGGTAGATGCCCGAGACATATTGCTTGCACGCGGGGTTATCTACGACAATATTCACGCCGAAATATACTTTTAATCGGCTTCGGCTTTAATGATATTGAAAAGAAAATTTGATGGAAGGTAACGTGAAACAGAAGGAGTGGCTCTACGGAAAAACACTGGGAGAGATAGAACAAATTGTGAAGGAGATGGAGCTGCCTAAGTTTACGGCCAAGCAGATCACACAATGGCTTTATCAAAAAGAGGTTTCATCGCTGGATCAAATGACCAACCTTTCGCTAAAAATTCGGGAGAAGTTGGCCGAGTGCTTTCAGGTTGGAGCCATTGATAACACGAATGTTCAGGCCTCCGTTGATGGAACAAAAAAATATCTCTTTCCCACCCTCACCGGAAAATTTATTGAGGCTGCCTACATCCCCGACAGGGAAAGAGCCACCCTCTGCGTATCGTCGCAAGCCGGCTGCAAAATGGGTTGCCTATTCTGCATGACGGGCAAGCAGGGATTTCAGTCACAGCTTAC
>DATKTT010000035.1:0-3272 GCA_035530955.1 Williamwhitmania sp.
ATGTAGAACCGCTTCCCAAAGCGCTCAATGGCCAGCGGTCCGCGATGCATCTCAACCCCAATTTCTGTGGGAAGATAGTCGAAGGCCCATATATCGTGATTGCCAGTAAAAAAGTGAACGGGAATGCCACTATCGGTAAGCTCGGCAATTTTACCTAGCAGGCGGGTAAAGCCCTTTGGTACAACCCGTTTATATTCGAACCAGAAATCAAAAATATCACCGAGGAGAAAAATCTCACTTGCATCAGCCTTGGCCCTGTCGAGCAGATCGACAAGGTAACGCTCCCTTACTACACTGGGTTGCTTGGTTGCTAGACCCAAATGTGCATCGCTGATAAAGTAAAGTTTCGTTCTGTCCATTAGTCGACAATTTCCTTCAACTTCATCCGCAAATCATTCCCAAATAGATTCTTTCCAATAATCTCATACTTTTTGCTAATAATATAGTTTGCAGGCAATTGCTGAACGTTATATACATGGGCTGCCACACAACCTTCGCCAGTGAAGTCAGAAACAACTGTCCAAGGAATTCCGCTCTCCTTCAATGCGCTCATCAGGGCACCTTTATCGGTGTCGAGAGAAACCTGATACACCACCACCTTGCCTTTAAACTCCTTATAAATATTGAGCAATTCGCGATTATCGAGCAGTGCACCAGGGTAGGTCGATGTCCAAAAATCCAGTATCACTACCTTACCCTTGAAAGATGATAGTCGAACAGTGTCGCCAGCCATATTGGGCAGTGCGATTTCGGGTAAAGTTGATTCAGCGGTTGCCACCATCTGGTTCACCTTGTAACGCTTTACCTTGGAGTCGAGCTGATCATAGTCGTTAAGCACCACTTTTGTTATCATCAAACTAGGGTAGAACGCCTTAAGTGCCGAAGCCACCATCCTGTAGTAGGTCAGGTCGTCGATGGAGCTAAAGAGAAAGGTTCCCTCCGATATTTGCTGGTAGAGCGCAAACACAGTGGAAAGTGAGTTGATGTTTTTCTGCATAAATGCGATGGAATACTCCTTATGTGCCTGAATAAGGCTATCGGTGGTAGAGTATATTTTTAGCAATGCAGCTTGGTTGTCGCCCTCCGCTTTAGCAACTTTCGAAAGCGAATCAACTTTTGCTTTAAGTGTTATCAAGCGATTATAAATATCCTGTACCTTTAAAGAGCCAACGGAGCCCTCAACCGTGTAGGATTTATCGAAGGTAGCCGCATCGGCATTTACAGTAACTTTCTCCTTGGGAGCTAGCAGCAAGGTAATGGGGCTTTTACCCGACAGCTTAAGCAGGTAAAAGCCAGGGTTGTCCACCTTGGCCTTGAAATGAAATTCACCAGTAGACCCAAGCACCGCAGAGTCCATAGTGGATGAAGTTGAAATATCAAACTTCTCCAAATAAACCACCAAGTTATTGCCATTTGCTATAGTTCCATCAATTTTTACTGTTTGCTTTCCCTGACACGAGGCCAGCGCAATGGCTAAGCCGAAAATCAAAACTTTCCCAAACTTCATATTTATCATTTTCGTAATCAACAATTACTTTTTTTCAAATATTCTACTGAGCGTTTTCTCGAGCTCCTCACCCCTAACATCCCGGGCGATAATCTTCCCGTTAGGATCGATAAGAAAGTTGGCTGGAATACGTGTAATGTGGTAGAGACGTGCCACAGGAGAATCCCAAAACTTAAGGTCTCCTACCTGATGCCAACTAAGCTTATCCTCGGCAATGGCCTTTATCCACGGTGCACGGTTTTTATCGATAGATACCTGCAGTATTTCAAACCCCAAGGTATGGTATTTTTGGTAAGCCTTTACCAGATTGGGGCTTTCTTTGCGGCAGGGGGGACACCACGAAGCCCAGAAGTCAAGCAGCACGTATTTTCCACGCAAACTTTTAAGTGAAAGAGTATCCCCTTGGGGAGTGGCCATCGAGAAATCGAGCGCTATTGTTCCTAACGAAGGCATGTTTCGCGCCTCTGCAAACAAGGCTTGCTGCTGCTCAAAGTTGCTCACATTTTGGTGAAGAACACTAACTAAGTCATTGTTGGGGTACTTTATATACAGCGTTGAGTCAGCCAACCGAAAGAGCTGAAAATCCTCCTTGGAATTAAGCACAAAGGTGCGTGGGTCGAACTGTTGATTCAGCGCTACTATTACTGCCAACGATTGTGTATTCTTCCTTACAAAATTTCGCGTGAATGCTCTATGGCGCTGAACGATGTAGCGAACCGTGTCCATAAACACATGACGAAGACTATCCTGATTTACTTGCATTTTGGACAATGTCTCAAACTTTACCTTCATGGAATCGAGGAGATTCAATGTATGGTTTAAGCTATCGGATACAACCTTAATTTGCTCACTACCAAGTGACCCATTTACACTATACTTCAGCCACTTGGGGGAATCGTTAATATCCAATTTTACCTGCTCCCCAGGCTCAATAAGCAGCACAATTTCCTTTTGGGCTGTGTATCGAAGCAGAAAGAAGGTTGGCTCTGTTAGCCGTAATTCAAATGAAAATTTTCCTCCCTCCAGAACGTAAGTAGAATCAACCGCAGCCGGCTCCTTTGCCATTACCCTGTAGAGCACCAACTTTGCCCCCGGCTGGAAAAAAGTACCCCCAATTTCAGTTTTATTTCCAGAAACTCCGGTACAGGAAAACATCGCAATTCCAACCAGTAGAAATGAAATCCACTTCATCATCGTCATTTTTTTTGAAGCGTAAATATCGAAAAAAAAACGGTGCAATTAACCCCCATCTTCCAGGAACAACACTACAGTAGTGATTTACTGACTCTTGGCTACCTTACATTCGTAAAAATTAACAATAAGTAGTTCGATAAAAAATGCCAACGCAATCGATGTAGCTAAAAATAACAGAAATATTAACCTTATTAAGCTGACAAACAGCCTAAATATTCATAACTTGATACGAAATTTGAAGATATAAAAATCGAAGTGCAAAATCGCCTCCATCCTTTGCTGGACGGAGTAAAAATTAGTTGTCATGGGATATCTTACCTTCAACAAAGATGAGTTGGTTAACTTAGAATATTCTCTCCAGAGAGAAATCCTGAGCACAAACCGAGCAGGTGGGTATTGCAGCACCACCATTGTGCTGTGTAATACCAGAAAATACCATGGGATGATGGTGCTGCCGCTCAAGGAGTTTGATTACGAAAATCACGTACTCCTCTCTTCGGTTGACGAAACCGTTATCCAGCGAGGACAATCGTTTAACCTTGGGATTCACAAATATCCAGGGCTTTACGAA
>DATKTT010000036.1:0-6186 GCA_035530955.1 Williamwhitmania sp.
TAAAAGAGTTCTCATGAAAAAATTGCTTTTTTTGGCCTTTATTCTAACCCTGTCCAGCTTTGGAGTTGCCTTTGGTCAGGTTGGAGTAGTTAAGGGAACTGTTCTCGACGCAGAATCTAGCGCTGGCATTCCTGGTGTAACTGTGGGCCTTGTTGGAAGTAATCAATCTGTATTTACAGATGCTTCCGGAAATTTTGAATTGACCAATGTACCAGTAGGTGATCAATCACTGCAGTTTACATTGCTTGGTTACGAAGAGGTTCTTATAACCATCAATGTAAAGGAGGGTGAAAATGATTTGGGCACCTCAAACCTGAAACGTACAGCAGGGACTGAGGCGCAGGCAGCTGTTCTCTCTGAGGCAATGGTTAGCGCCGATGAAATTGATGGCGAGGTTTCTTCCCAAAATGTGTCGAGTTTGCTAAGTTCATCAACCGATGTGTTTAACAATATTGCAGGCTTTACCTTTGGTGCTGCTCGGTTTAGGGTTAGGGGATACGATTCCGACTACTCCGATCAATACATGAACGGGATTTCCGTAAATGACCCAGAATCGGGTTATGGTTCTTGGTCGCAGTGGGCCGGTCTAAATGACGTAACTCGTGCACAGGTTAATAAGATTGGACTTCAACCTGGCCATTTTTCGTTTGGTAATCTTGGAGGTATTACTAACATTAACACCAGAGCTTCCGCATACCCAGCTGGGTTTAAGGCTTCTTACGCTCACTCAAATCGCAGTTATACCGACCGTGTAATGGCGACCTACTCTACTGGTCTAATGAGCAATGGTTGGGCATTTACAGTATCGGGTTCGCGCCGCTATGCTAAGGAAGGTTATGTTCAGGGAACCTCCTACGATGCTTGGGCTTACTTTATGGCTATCGAGAAGAAACTTTCCGATAACCACACCATTGCATTAACAGCTTTTGGTGCTCCTGTTAAACGCGGGATGGCCACCGGATCGGTTCAAGAGGCGTACGACTTGGTTGGATCTAATTTCTACAATGCTAACTGGGGATGGCAGGATGGTTCAAAGAGAAATGCGAAAATTAGGAATACTCATGAACCAATGATTATTCTCAACGATTATTTTAAGATTAACGAAAAAACTCAGCTTACCACTTCGTTGGGTTATACCTTTGGACGCAACGGTACCACAGCCCTAAACTGGTACGATGCTCCAGACCCTCGCCCCGACTACTACCGCTATTTACCTAGCTACAACGTTGGTTCCTCAGATTATCAAGATATTGTTAATAGTTTTATGAATAACTCATCCGTTAACCAAGTTAACTGGGATGCACTATACAATGTAAACTACGGTTTCGACACTATTATCCAAGATGCGAATGGCATTACTGGGAATAATGTTGCTGGCCACATGTCAAAATATTTTGTGGAGGAGAGGCGTGACGATCAAACCCAGTTTACTGCCAGCTCCAATATTACCACCGAAATAAACAGCAACATCACCCTTACAGGTGGAGTGGAGATTCTTCGCTACCATGGTAAGCACTTCAAAACCATCAACGACCTATTGGGTGGTGATTTTGTGTTAGACATTGATCAGTTTGCTGAACGGGATTTTACGGGAAACCCAATTGTGGCTCAAAATAATCTTGCAATTACTAATCACATTGTTAAGGTTGGCGATATTTATGGCTACAACTACGAATCGAATGTGAATACTGCTAAGGCTTGGACTTTGGCCGAATTCTCCTATAGTAAGTTCGACTACTATCTTGCCGGTTCTTACACCTACACCAATTTTTATAGAACCGGAAACATGCAAAACGGACGATTCCCTAATAATTCTCTTGGTAAATCAGACGTTAAGCAGTTCAATAATTTTGGATTTAAAGGTGGTGCTACCTATAAGATGAATGGTAGAAACTATTTTGAGTTAAACCTTGCATACATAACAAGAGCACCGTTTTTTAAAGACAGCTACATTTCGCCTCGCGCAAACAATAAAACGGCGAATCATTTGAAAAGCGAGTCAGTTCAAAGTTTTGACTTAAGCTATAACCTAAGAACTCCGTTTGTGAAAGCCCGTTTTACGGTCTACACTACTCAATTTAAAGACCAAGCCAAACTTTCCAGTTTTTATACTGATATCTACCGTACATTTGTAAACTATGCAACTACAGGTATCGACACGCGTAATAGCGGTCTTGAGATTGGTGCAGAGATGAAATTATCACCCACTATCACTGCTACCACAGCTCTTGGTTTGGGTATTTACCAATATACCTCACGTCCTTTAGTAACTATCTCAACTGATAATAGTGATGTGTTGTTAGCAGTAGATGAAACAGTTTATTGCAAAGGTTTCTATGTTGCAGGTACACCTCAAACAGCCGCCTCTATTGGATTAAAGTATAACTCTCCAAAATATTGGTTTGCAGGATTCAATGTTAACTACTTTGCCGATAACTATCTATCTTTCAATACTGATCGTAGAACCTCCTATGCTTTAACTGGTGTGGACAACAATGAACTTTACCACCAAATTGTTGATCAACAGAAACTTCCAGATGCCTACACCGTTGACCTTTATGGGGGATATTCCTATAAATTTGGAAAGAACTACCTTAACTTTAGCTTCAACGTTAGCAACGTGCTTGACAAAACCGACTTTAAGACAGGAGGCTATGAGCAAATGCGCTTTGATGTGGAAAATATCGTTTCCAAGTTTCCTCCAAAATATTTCTATGGCTATGGGAGAACGTTCTTTGTGATGCTGAGCTATAGATTCTAATTTTAGCTTATTTAAAACGTAAACAACTATGTTAAAGAAAATAATTCCAGCGGTTTTATTTATTGCAGCGGTAACCGCAATTACAAACAGCAGCTGCGTTAAGGATACCTACAGCGATCCTGTTGCCTATTCCGATACCACCTCGCTTACTGCCAATACAACCATTGCAGAGTTGAAAAGCAAATATGCAGGTAGTCTTGTAGAACTCTCCAGCAACTTTATTGCCGGTAGAGATTCCATTATTATTGAAGGATATGTTACCTCTGACGACAAGACGGGCAATTTCTACAAATCTATCTTTATTCAGGATGCAACCGGTGGTATTCAGCTCATGCTGAACAAAACCTCGCTTTATAATTTCTACCAGAGAGGCCAGAGGCTTGTTGTTGTTTGCAAGGGCATGTATATGGGTGACTATGGTGGACAGGTACAGATTGGTTCGCTTATGATTGATCCAACCAATAATGCTCCCGCCATTAGCGGTTTGGAGACTGACTATGTTATTAATCAGCATGTGTTTAAAAAGGGAAAGGTTCCTGTGGAGGTAACTCCTTCCGTTATTATCCCTGCCAGCGCAAGTTTAAACGATGTTTCAAAACTTGTTCAGATTAATAATACTCAGTTTCTTACCTTGGTTTCCCCCATCGACAATTCTCGGCTAACTTATGCTGACCCAGTTGGTAATTTGACACTCGATTACCAATTAGCTGGGATGATCGGTTCAACTTATAGCCCATTTGTAAACGGTACTAAGCCATTTGTGGTTAGAACAAGCGGCTATGCGAAATTTGCCGGCGATACACTTCCCTCACTTAATGGTACTATTGTTGGGGTACTTTCCTACTATAATGGCACATACCAACTTGTTGTTCGGGATACTAAGGATGTGCAGTTTGTTAACCCAAGATTGTAGTAAAAACTCTTAATGAAGAAAAATGAAAACGAAAATAATTAATAGCATTCTTGGCTTACTTATTGTGAGCGCATTGGCGTTAAACTACGGCTGTGTAAAGGAGAGCATCGATACTGTACCTTCGCCAGTTTATAAATCCTCATGGCATGGGAATATGACCATTGCTAAGTTGAAATCATACAACCCAGGATCATCGGTAGGTAAAATTGGCACTTTGGTTCAAACCAGCGATACAATCTTTGTCGAAGGGATTGTTGTTTCCAATGATGCGAGTCAGAATTTCTATAAAACTGTTACCATTCAGGACTCAACTGGTGGAATTGATTTGAAAATTAATGACAGCAGTCCGCTTTACCTAACGTATGGCTTTGTGCCTGGACAAAAGGTGATTATTCATGCTAATGACCTTTACCTTTATAACTATAACGGTGGTTACCAAGTCTGCTCTGCAATTTTTGACAATAACGTTGTTGCTTCGGGTGGAATGAGTCCTTCGGTTGTAAATGAGAATGTCCAACTGGATGGTGCTTTAACATCAGTTAGTCCAACAGAGGTTACAATTCCCCAAATTGTTGCGGCAGGAGCCAAATCGAAGTATATCCAAACACTGATTAAGCTTGATAATGTACAGTTTATCGAAAGTGACCTTAGCAAAACATGGGCTGATCCAGGTGCTATCACCAATAGAACATTGGTTGATGCCGACGGGAACAGCATTCTTGTTAGAACTAGCAATTTTGCCACTTTTGCTAATGAAACTCTTCCTTCTGGCACAGGTTCGATGGTGGCTGTTCTCTCTATTTATGGGAGCGATTATCAACTTTTCGTTAGAGATTTGAGCGATGTTAACATGGATGCTAATCCACGTACCTTTGACGTTCTGTTCAATGAAGGCTTTGGTACGGCAACGCTATTATCTCCCATAACCATTAATGGATGGAAAGATATTGCCACTGCTGGTACAAAGACTTGGATTGCCAAAGAGTACCCTGCTGGTTCAGGAGCTAAGTATGCCGAAATAAGTGCATATAATAGTGGACAAGTTAGCAACGTGGCTTGGCTGATTTCTCCGGCTATCAATCTTCCGACAGGAGGTGGTACAAACTACCTATCCTTCGTTACGGAGTATGCTTACTGGGCTGCAGGAACAACCCTTCAGGCTTATGTTTCCACCGATTTTGATGGAACTAACGTAACCAATGCAACTTGGACTGAACTTACAACTGCCAAATTTGCAGCTAGCCCTGCGGTAGCTCAATACACTTGGGTTAACTCTGGAAAGGTTGATCTTAGTGCATTTTCCGGTAACGTTTACATAGCATTTAAGTATACCGGTAGCGGAACAACAGCTAAAACTACAACCTTTGACGTTGATAATGTAATGGTTTACAATCTCGAGCAGCAGTAATAATTGCTCAGTATAAAATAGTTTGAGGGCGTCAGTATTGACGCCCTCTTTTTGTTTGTTGTTGTATGACTTTACAGTTTGGACTCAAACTGCTGTTCAATTTCCTGCAGATTGAGAAATGGGTAGCGCTGCTGCAGCGCTTTGGTTAACTTCAGGTGATTGCTTAAGAACTTCTGGTAATCCTCACCCTCGGGATTAAACGGACGATGCTTGGTTGCCTTTACCAACTTTCCTATCTCATTCATTATGGCGTTGGACTCCTCATCGATGGCACAATTCCTAAATTTCTCAAAAATGTAATCGATAGCCTGTTCTGAAGGGTGAAGCATGTCTTCGGCGTAGAAGCGGTAATCACGCAGGTCGTCCATCATGATCTCAAAGGAGGGGAAGTAGCTGCATGATGGAAATGCAATGCACAATTTCTGGGCAGCCATTATGAGCGTTGCCTTACTTATCATGTTCTGTATGGCACCATCTTTCCAATGCCTAATGGGGCTAATGGTAAGAATAATTTTTAGGTTGGGCAGTTCCTCTCGAAGCTTTAGTATGGCGTGCCCCAGCACCTGAACAATCTCCTCCTCCGTCATGGGCAATCGGTCAAACTCTTTGGCCGGAACCTTATGGCAGTTTGCCACCACTATCCTGTTTTTTCGATGCTGGTATACCCATGTAGTTCCTAGCGTAACCACCAAAAAATTGGCGGTGCTAAGGAACTGAAATCCATCTGCAAGCGATTTATTAATGTTTTGAAGGCAAATCTCCTTTTCTGATGAGGAGAATATAGAGTGGTGGTAGAAGCTCGACCATAACCCGGAGTGGAAGAAGAGTTGCTCCTCGGTAAATGGCTTCCCGGTCAAAAGGGTGTTAATGCTTTGGGCGATGGAAAATGGGTTGTAGAGAACACCAAATGGGTTCACCATTACCGGAAACCGTAACTCCTCCAATCGCTCACCCATGTTGGTGGCAAAGCAGGAGCCCATAAAGAGCGTTTTGGATTTATATCCCAACTTATCGTCCAGTGGGGCAGGGGTAACGATGGTACGGAATTCCATGACTTATTGGTTTTGTTGCCTAAGGTTACGCATTATTCCCGAAAAACCGGCT
>DATKTT010000037.1:0-5764 GCA_035530955.1 Williamwhitmania sp.
ATCCTGCATGGCGATTTCTTCCAAAATCTTCGTAACTTGCTCTTGTGTAAAGCGTAGGTTTTTCATCTCTTAAATTTTAAAGTTTTGCAACCTTAAATTTAGAAAAATCTCACTTTACACACTTTTTGGGACAGTATCACATCAGTTGTGGCTTTCTATAAACTTTGTTATCCACACGGAAAAGACGCATATAGTTTTTGCTAGGCGCATGTGCCTTAATGTGATAAAGAGTCAAGATCGAAACTGTTGCCTGATTGTAAATGCATATATCTCAACTCCGAATTAAGGTCTTGTTGGTAATCTAAATTTCTAGGTTTAGTCGTTCCTTTAAATGTTTTGTGCGAAAAGATTAAACCTCGATACTTAATTTCAATTGTAGGGTTGTTTAGCATTCTCTTTGCTGTCCCACAGATATATTTACTTAGCTCAAAACTTGCACGAACTTGTTTTATTGCTCCTGTGTGATTAGTTGATTTTAATTCTACGATAAAAACGAATAGCGAATTTGTTTTTGGATAAATCATTAGTCTGTCCGAAACTTTACAAAGGTCTGCAATGGAGGTTTCAAAAAACGGAAATATATTTGTATTTCTTTTGTCAAGTTGCAAGCATAAAAAACTACCGGTCTTATTTATTTTTACTTGTTTACTGGTGCTATCTTGTAAAACAACATTTCCTCCTGGGAAAGTGTTTTTAAAGTCAGATTTTATTATGTCTGATATTTTTTGGAATATAGCAGCCGTCATTTTATTCAGAATCAGTGTTGAAGAATAAATCTTGCGAACGTTCGTTTAATTCATTAATTACGTTATCAATTGTTTCAACCTCAAATCCTGTTTCTGTAACTTCGAGAGTTACAGATTTACGAGTATTGTAATGAAATAGAATTGCACAAACTTGATTGTGAGCGAGTAAAGCATCGTCGGAATAATTATACTTTTTAGCGAAATTAGGCTTATTTTTAAGCATAATTAAATTGTTGAGTTCCCTTATTATGTAATCACTATGAGTGCTTATTAGCACCTTGAACCCCTTATTTACTATTTTGGCAATAATTCTAGCTATTATAACTTGATTATCTGGATGAAGATTCAATTCCGGTTCGTCAATTAATATAAAATCGCCTTTTGTCGCTATATGCCTAAAATAAATAACAAGATTTGATAATGATTTTACCACTGAAGCAGTTAAGTGAATAGGCAATTTCAAAGACTTCGCCTTATCTGGTTTAAATTGAACATCACCTTCTTTTGAAATTAAAACATGACCTTTCAATATCTCTTTTTCAATTTCATCGGCAAAAAACTCAAATTCGCTATTGCTTTTTTTGAAATTATTTAAATCCTCTGAAATTTCAAGGCTGTCTCTAACAGGTAAAGGATATCTAGTTGCTCGCCTTTTAATTAAATCAAAAGGGTCATCATCCCTACTAACATCTTTAAGTTCAAGTAATTTATCAACTAATACATTTCTTTTGAGAGACAATTCCTTTGAAAAAATATTAATTGCAATTCTTTCGGCAGGTGCGATATATGTCTTGGGAAAGATAAAATCAATTAAAATATTAAAGATTCTGTCAGCAAGAAAATCAAGAATGATTGATATTGGAATTTCCTTTTTATTTGCATCTTCTTTATTCTCTTTTTCAATTAGCAAACAAGCAATTATCGTTGAGTTGATTTCTTTTTCAATTTTGACAGAAAAGCTGTTTCTAATTCCAATTTCTTGACTAATCTTTTGAGAAAGTATTTTGTCCCTTAACAATGTAATTTCACCAAGTTCAATTTTAATCTCAGTTTTGGCAAATGTTGCCTCATCAGATGCAAACACCTTAGGAATATTTCTGACATAACTTTTTGCAAAGGCATTTAAATATGCTGCATCATTTTCAGTCAAAAGGTCAACTATATCTAACCTTATTTGTCCCTTGTCCAAAAGATTCTTAATTTCTTCTGAAACCTTTTTTGATTTAGGCAATTCAGGACGAAACTTCATAAGGCCATACATCGCATATGCAACATATGTCTTTCCAGTATTGTTAGGACCACAAAGAATTATCAAATCTTTGTCCAAGTCTAACTGGACATTTTTCACATATCCTAACTCTTTTATATCTACTTTCATTTTGTCTAATAATTATTGCGAATTTAGTTATTTTCTCTTATAAAAGTTGTTATATACATAGCCTTTCGAAATTACTCTTCCACCATAGCATTACACATAACTCAATTACAACCTCACCTTTTATGTTATTTATTTCCTAACTAAAGTAAGAATAATTCTGCAAAGTCAATTTCAAGATCTAGGCTACTACTCTCTTTTTCCTGTCAAGTGGGTAGTCTCTTACTAGGGTATCTGCCGATAGGTTAAGCCGAGCAGCCAAATTTCGTATCATCTCCACTGTAAGTTTCCTTTTCCTGTTTAGAACCTCAGAAACGCGGCTTTTACCACCAATCTCCTTAACCAAGTCGGATTGCTTCAGCTGCAGCTCCTCCATTCGTATCTTTATGGCTGCAATGGGGTCGGGCGCTTCAATTGGGAAGTGCTTCCTCTCAAAGTCATCGATAAGCAATGCCAAAACATAGGCCTCATCGCTTTCTGCCGTACCCACTGGTGCATCAAAAAGCAGCTCCATTCTTTTCAATGCTCCTTCATAGTCCTTTTGTGATTTCAACGGTGCGATATTCATTGCTTTGTGTGTTAAATTAAGTTTGCATCTATCTTGTCATATTCCGCATGGGTTCCAATAAAGATATCAATAAGTTCTCAATATGAGAACTTATTCAAGCTATTTCCATATTTTAAACCATCAAATTAGTGGATGTCGAAGTTGAAATAGAGGTTTGATAGATGCAAAAAGCAAAGGGAGCGTGAAGCACCTTAATGGCTTCAAACCCCCATTGAATCAACCTGAAAAGGATAAATATTTTTTGCTAAAGCCTCATCTTCTTAAACTCCTCCTTCATTCGGAGAATATCGGTAAGCCAATCCTCAATGTCGTTCTCGTGCTCCACCTCCTCGTTTAAAATGGTAACGGCCATTTGGTGGGTAGCGTGGTCCTTGCCATTGGTAAAGTCGGCAATCTCTTGGTAGCGCTGTATGGCGCAGCGCTCACCCTTCAGGTTCTGCTCCAGAATAACCTCAATGTAGGGGTCCGAAGGCTCGTCGTAGGAACAGCACAACTTGCGATATCATCTAACCCTTCTTCCATAAAATGGGATTAATTAAGAAATATCGGGTTTCTTGTTCGTTCATTGCCATGATACTAGTTCTTGGCTGTCATCAATTCAAATGTTTTATACCAGTAAAAGAAAGAAGATTTATCCGGTTGTCTTTTCAAGCGCATCAGGAAGTTCCAATCCTGATCCTCAATGATCAAGTCTTTAATATCCTGTCCTTCATAATAGATAATCGGAGAAAGATCATTGACCAGAATTTTGGCAGCTAAGTAAGCAATTCGAGCGGATGCTGGTACCGCATCATCAATCCTAAAATTGCCGGCCATTAAAAAACCGGTACCAAAAGCGATGATCCCTTTTTGTAATTCCTTGAATTTTGCCCTTTCCTCATTATTGCCTCGTTCTCGCTTAGCAAATATGATACAAGTATTAATGGTGTCGTGCAGGACCATTTCAGGTGTGAGTTCAACATCTTGGTTACCGCTTTTACGATAGGCGATTTCATGCTGGGCGAATACCTGATAGCTGGCAGCCACCACTTCTATGTTCTGAATCTTCTCAAAGAGTTTGCTGAGGTCGAAAAGTTGTTTGCATATTTCCATAGAGAACGGCTGGTTGTCTTTACCCTTGAAGTAGGGAATACCGATAGTATTTGGAGCAAATGCAGTCAGTTTATCACCTGTGATTGAATCAATGGATGGCATGGTAACCATAGTCTCCTTATCAGTTTCAACCCATCTTGTGATCACAGGCTTTTCGATCAATTCTGGGTAGATAGATTCCTCATTGAGAACATCCAACAGAATGGTGCCGGAACCAACTCGTGTCGTTTTAAATGAAAACTTGTAATGCGCCTTTGGAACACCGGGCAGATAGCTACGATGTTCATCAAGTTCAAAACTTGTAAAATTGGAAGAGTTAATTACTTTTTTCAGGATGTCCTCCAACTCTTTACGGTCGGTTTTACTAATGATGTCAATATCAATAGAGAACCGACTTCCTTCTTCTAATAAAAGCACCAAACTGGTACCACCCTTGAATACGAAATCAAGTCCATTGCTTTTTAATCGCTCCAGTAAATGCAGCGCGTAGATCATCTTTTCCAAAATAATCTTGTCAATTCGTCTGTAGTCTTTTTGTTTTTTAAATCCCTCGAGCCACTCATCCGTAAAGCAATTTTCTTTAATCATTCGATAATGTCTTTTACAAGGTGGTACATGTGGTTCGTCATAAACTGCTTGATGTCTTTCTCTCTTTCTCTCCGTTTTGCATAGCTGAAAAGTTTGGTGAAGTTGATGGCATAGTTGCTAATAGCATTTTCATAGATGTGTATCAATTCTGAACCTTGCAGATAGTAGAAAAGCTTTTCTTCTGCAAAGATATCCACCAGGATTTTTTCAAGTAACGGAGTATAAAAATTAACCTTTTTTTCCGTTCTTCTGGCAATTGGAGAGCGTGTAATCAATTTTTTAATTATCACTGGATAGTTGCTTTCAGCGATATAGAAATCTATGGCTTTGTTGTCAGGGTTCAGGTAGAGCTCACTTCTTGATGAGTCTTTTAGTTCATAATACAATGACTCTATGAAATCCTTTTCTATCTCAATGAGAATGATCTTTCTACTGGCTTGATGTTGGGAAAATTCATTGAGCCATTCCGTTTCCCAAATGCAGTGTTTGGCGTCCTTAAATTTATCTGTGATCCGTTTTACGAGCTTAACAAGCTCAGGAGATATTTCTGGCTTGTACTTGGGTTTATATGAAATAACATAGAGACCTCTCTTTAGTGGCCTTATGATGTTTTTGTCTTTAAGGTCATAGATTCTCCATCCGAAGGTTCCTTCTTTCAGATCAGGTTCATAATTGCGATAGAAACCAAAGAGGTCTTCACGAGTAAAATACTCCCGGTCCTTAAATTCTTCAATTAGTCTATTCTCAATTATTTTGGGCATTTCAAATCACATTTTTGCCAAAACTACATATTTTTGGCGAATATTGGTAATCAAATTAATGCCAGTAAATCAAAATACTGGTAAATATTGGAATTTATGTAGGATGGGGGGTTGGCTCTTTTGCAATGCGTTGGTTCTGCACTGGCCACAGTGTTTTTTTGCAAATGTGCCAAATGACCGGTGGCTTTTAGCATAGTATACAACTACTTACAACCACACCAAAGTTGTGGCTATCTAACCAATTGATATATATAACCCCACCTTTGTGCAGTTTATTTCCTAACTAAAGTAAGAATAATTCTGTAAAGTCAATTTCAAAATCTAGGCTACTATTCTCTTTTTCCTGTCAAGTGGGTAGTCCTTTACAAGGGTATCTGCCGATAGGTTAAGCCGAGCAGCCAAATTTCGTATCATCTCCACTGTAAGTTTCCTTTTCCTGTTTAGAACCTCAGAAACGCGGCTTTTACCACCAATCTCCTTAACCAAGTCGGATTGCATCAGCTGCAGCTCCTCCATTCGTATCTTTATGGCTGCAATGGGGTCGGGCGCTTCAATTGGGAAGTGCTTCCTCTCAAAGTCATCGATAAGCAATGCCAAAACATAGGCCTCATCGCTTTCTGCCGTACCCACTGGT
>DATKTT010000038.1:0-26687 GCA_035530955.1 Williamwhitmania sp.
ATCTTACCACAGAGGAGCAGGATATCGTGAAAGATGTTTATCCTCAGCGCATTTCTGAGGCAGAACCTAAAAACATTCAGTAGCTATGGCAAAGTTTAGAAAAGAAGGTAAAAAGGAAACGCCAGCTCTATCAACTGCGTCCCTTCCCGACATTGTATTCATGTTGCTATTCTTTTTCATGGTAAGTACTTCCATGAGGGAGGTATCTCTCATGGTAAAACTTACGCTTCCTGAAGCTACTGAAGTGACAAAGCTCGAGAAGAAATCGCTGGTGAGCTACATCTACGTGGGTCCCCCATTAAAGCAGTTCTCCTCTTTGTACGGAACTGAACCACGTATTCAGCTTAACGACGTTTTTAAGAACCTTAACGACATTCGTGATTTTGTGGCCTCTGAGCGCGACAAACTCAATGAAGCAGAAAAGGCGTACTTAACTATCTCGCTAAAGGTGGATGAGAACACTCGTATGGGAATTGTAACCGACCTTAAGCAGGAACTCCGCAAGGCGTCTGCGCTTAAAATCAGCTATGCCTCTCGTAAGGCTGAAAAGCTGAAGTAGGACAATCTCAATAATATTTTGGGAGGCGCTCTGTTGGGCGCCTCTTTTTTTGTCCTATACAATAACCTTCCTGAGGCCTCTTTTTTGATATCGCAGGATGTAAAGATCAACATAGATTATGTTGGTTCATCAATACGCGACCCTAAATTTGTACTAGCGGCCACAGGCGTAGTATATTGAGATTCTATTCGATGGAATAGGCGGTTTTTGCTTTATTACAACCTACCAGCTAGTATGCGCCGAATTTTATTTTGTAATTGAATGGATAAGATAACTACAAAATGCCGTATCTTTCAATACTGATTATAATATATTTTACTGAGGTTGGGGATTTCTGAAATAGTTTTAACGCATTCACCCAATATTTTCAAATGGCTTAGTTAATTTAGAGAAATGTGAGCCAACATTTATTATGCAAAAACGAAAATGTATTGATAACTTAATTTGAGGTATATGAGAGCAAAAACTTTACTTTTTTTGATCGCTGGCTTGTTGATGCTGAATTCCATGTTCGCTCAAACAATCAGCAAGGATGACAAACAGCTTCAAAGTGTTAAGTATAGGCGAAGTTCAATTTATACGTTGATGATTGATGATGCGGGGCTTGTAATGGCTGATACCATTAAGCATTGTTTCGAAACCGCTCCGATTCCTGATAAGTTCAATGATCAAACGTTGTCAATAAGGGCATTTAGCCCTAAAGATTACCCCTTAAGCCCCGAGGAGAAAACAGCTAAAAAGGACAATGTTGGCCAAACGTTTGGTAAAACTTTGTTATCAAATACATCGGGCGGCCTTGTTGACACCACAAATACTCAGGATCTGCCTGCAATAATACAGAAGTTTTTTAACGCTAACAGGATTGCGCCACAGCTCGTTGCCAAGTGGTTTGACCGTGATAGCCGCGGCGACTTTGATATGAATCTTATTGCCGATAGAGGCCAGTACGATGCAACGGAGATGCAGGCCTGTATTGCCAAATCGTCTGCACGGGGAACTGCACTACTTTCGGACGCGGGCGAGGAGCTTATTGGAAATACTTTTGTGGTAGTTACTCGCTTTAAATACGTTAGCAAGGAGGAGGTTATGGGTGCAGCCAAGCGTGGGCTAGCACTACTCCAAAAGTATGGTGGACAATATGCTCAGGTTGCGGCTAAAGTCGGTAACGCTGCTGCCACCGTGGCTTCAAAAGGATATGTGATACAAGCAAACTCATATCTCTTCCAACTTATATGGAATGACTCAACTGCTGCAGTGTTTTACCAAAATTACTGGGTTGACTCATTGAATAGGTCTCCAGAAAAAGTGGCGGCATTCGATACTACTAGTTTATTTAAGCTCGAACTGGTTGGGTTTGATAAAGCATGGGCCGACCTACAGTCAAGCATATTCACTAAAAAGAGCGAGGAGGAACTGGTTCGAATTGCCACAATTAAGGCAGTTGATGCTGTAATTGCAAAGTTGCAACGAGCTCATGATGTGTTCAAAACAAAAACGCCACTCTTTACTGTTGATCCACTTTCTGCTAAAATTGGACTGAAGGAGGGGATTCAAAAGGGTGATAAGTATGAGGTGCTGGAACAGACCATTGATGATTTGGGTAAAACAAAGTATGTGCGCAAGGGCGTTATTCGAGTTGGAGATCAAATTTGGGATAACCGGTATATGGTGGCCGAGGACCAAGCCGCCGATAGCACAAATACGGGCAAACCTGTTATCGATCGCACTCTGTTTGAGGGCGGGAGTAAATTTTATCCAGGAATGCTCATTCGCCAAATAAAGTAACCGTATGAATCTCAATCGAGGCGTCGTTTCGATTGAAATTATTTCGTAATATTCATCAAACTTCTTTAACCAATTTCCGCGAACCTAAAACTTTTACGACGATGAAAATGTATCTGAAAATTGCGAGTTTGATCTGTGCCATGCTGGTCACAATCTCCTTTTCAACTTCAGCGCAGGCGAAAAAAAAAGCAAATAAGGACACCGAAAACTTCAGGTATGAGATAGAGGCTGTTAATACGGGAACTCAGGGTACCTATCTAATTAAGGTGTGGTCTTATTCAAAGAAACCTAATGTTGCCATTGAGCAGGCAAAGAAAAATGCTGTTCATGGTGTCATCTTTAAGGGATTTGTTGGCAAACCAGGTGTTCCGGGTCAAAAGCCTTTGGCTGCCGATCCAAGCCTAGAGGATTCAAAGGCAGATTTCTTCACGCCTTTCTTTGCCGATGGTGGCGATTACCTTAAGTATGTGAATATTGCGGGCGATGGTTCAATTGCTCCGGAGGACATAATGAAGGTAGGTAAAGAATACAAGATTGGTGTGATTGTATCTGTGGATGTTGCAAAACTTAGAAAGGCGCTGGAAAATGCTGGCATTGTTCGAAGCCTTGATTCAGGATTTTAAGGATGTAGCCGAAGCGATTTTGTGATGAATCAAACTGTTGTTTTTCAAGGAGACCTAGGAAGAACGGCAAGATAAAGGTCACGAATGAATCGCTTACAACATATGTTAAACTTATGAATAAACTGTGTTTTTAAAAAATATCGCTATGGGTAATAAAATGAAAACATTAAGCCTTGTGCTATTGATGATCTTCGGATTTTCGGCATTTGGGTTTTCGCAAGCAAAGAAACCCATCCTCATGGTGGTTCCGAGCGACGTGTGGTGTAACCAGAATGGCTACATGCTTGAGTATGACAACCAAGGAGTAAAGGTTAAAGTTCCTGATTATAAAAGAGCACTCCAAGAAAATGCAGATCTTTTGTTGGTAATCAGCAAAATCAACGAGCTGATGGCTGACCGGGGGTTTCCATTAAAAAATCTTGAATCATCCCTCAAATCGCTGGAGAACGAATCGGCTGAAGAGGCAATGCTCAGCAGCAAAAGTGGTGCTGGCATTAGCGAAAGCCCCATCGACAAGTTAAAAAAGGTTGCCAAGGCTGACATCTGGCTCCAGGTAACCTGGACGGTTAACCAAACAGGTCCTAAGAAATCGGTAACCTTCAACCTACAAGGACTCGACGCTTATAGCGATAAGCAGGTGGCTGGTGCATCCGGAACTGGTAATCCATCCTTCTCTGCGGCACTTCCTGTTTTGCTGGAGGAGGCTGTTCTTGCTCACCTCGACAACTTCAACGCACAGCTTCAAAGCCATTTCGACGACATGTTTGCCAATGGTCGTGAGGTGAAGGTGTTGGTGAAGATGTGGGATAGTGCAACCGATGACCTGGAAACCGAATATGAGGTGAATGGCGAAACTCTTGAGTTGCTTGAGGCCATTAACCATTGGATGGATGACAATTGCAAGAATGGTCGCTACAGCAATACCGATGCTACCGCAACCATGGCGCGTTACGAGCAAGTTCGCATACCTATGACCATAACAGATGATAAAGGTCGAGAACGTGCTATCGACACCCGCGCCTTTGTGTCTAACCTCAGGAAGTATTTGTCAGGACCTCCGTTTAACCTTACCAGTAAGGTTTATATGCGCGGACTTGGTGAAGCTTGGCTTATTATTGGAGAAAAATAGAGGATAGGTTTTGGATTATCAATCCGCCTTTATAACTAAAAAACGAAAACAATGAAAAAATTGCTAATAACTGTTGCCCTTGGGTTAGTATGCTTGGGAACTTCTTTTGGGCAGAACTCGCTGGGTAAGTCCGACGATTCTGGGCGACTTGCCATTGCCACCGTTGTTCCCGATCAGGCGGGCAATATTCCAGAAGGAGCAAAAAGCATGCTTCTGAATAAGCTCCGTCAAATTACTACCCAAAACGGTCTTGGTGCCTCTGAGTTTGGCTCTCGATTTTTTATTGTTCCAGCCATTAGTGTTGTTACCAAGGACATAACCCCAACAGCACCGCCTCAACAGGTGGTAACACTCGAATTTACATTCTATGTGGTAGACGCTGTTGCCCAAACTATTTTCAGCCAAACCTCGGTTCAGTTTAAAGGCGTAGGTCAGTCGGAGGACAAGGCCTACATCATGGCTGTAAAGAACATCAATCCAAAAATGGGTCAGTTCAAGGGCTTTATCGAGCAGGGAAAGGATAAGATCATTGAGTATTATAACTCCCAGTGCGATGTAATTATGAAAAACGCGCAGGCTCTTGCTGGACAAAGAAAGTATGAAGAAGCTATCTTTAGACTATCTGCCGTGCCCGATGTTTGTCGCGAATGCTATGATCGCTGCATGGATCTCTCTGTAGAAATTTATAAGCAGTATGAGGATTATACCTGCGGTCAAAACATTGCTGCAGCCAAAGCTGCTTGGGCAAATTTGGAGAGCGATAAGGCCGCTGAAAGTCTTGGAAAGATAACGCCAGATGCCAGCTGCTACGCCGAAGCACAAGCACTCGCCGCTGAGATTAAAAACAAGCTCCTTGAGGATGGAAAAATGTGGGATTTCAAGATGAAGAAGTACGACGACAGTGTGGATTTACAAAAACAGAAGTTACAAAACGTACACGACATTGGAACTGCTTGGGCCAGCAATAATTGGGCTTCACACTCTGACGCAAGCTGGGCTTGGCTTTACCACTAATTTTGTTACGCTTAATAATTTTCAAGCAAGAAAAACAAAAAAGTTTCTAATTTTACTCAACCATATTTAAATTTAGCGCTATGAAAAAGAATGTTCTCAGAAATTTAGGTCTTGCAATTGCAGCCATTGCCCTTTTCTCAATGGCTTCTTGTAAGTCACAGCAAGCTGTGGTAAAACCATCCGACGATATGAAGGAAGTGGTTACTCCTTGCAGCGATGCTGACTTCCACAGCGACTCCAAGTTTTTCCGTGGCACCGGTATTGGAACCAGCCAGGACCAATCTACTGCCAAGAGAAAGGCTAACCTTGACGCTAGCGCCAACATGGCTGCCTCCATCAACAGAACCCTGAAATCGGTTTCCGATCGTTATACCAACGAACGTCAGATTAGCGACGCTAGCCAATTTGAGGAAAAGTTTGAGCAGATGACCAGAGACGTTGTAAATCAACAGTTGAATAACGTTGCTACCGTTTGTTCCAAAACTTTCACCAAGGATGGGAAGTATACCACCTACATGGCCGTTGAGGTTAGTAAGGATGATCTACTGAACAACATTAAGGACAAGATCTCCAAGGACCAAAAGTTGCAGCTCGATTACGACAAGAGTAAATATGAGCAGGTATTTAACGAGGAGATGGATAAGCTGGCTAATGATCAGAAATAGTTCATCAAACTAAAAAAGAGCTCAGCTACCCCAACTGGGTATTGCTGAGCTTTTTTTATTCATGCTCATAACCATTTGGACACGACTTGTTATTCTTGTCCTAATGTGTGGATGGCTCCAATCTGCTTACGGGCAGGTTATCCGTACGATTAGAATCGTGAAACCTTTAAATTTATTGCGGATGAAAAAGTTTACATGCGTCACACTTTTTCTGCTAGCCGGAGTAGTTGCATTTGCGCAGCCCAAGGTGGTTGATAAAAGCGGTAAAAAACCCGGCTGGGTAAACGGACTTCAGAAGGACTTTGTAATTGTTAGTGGTTCGGGTCCAACCATTGAGGAGGCCCAGAAAAACGCGCTAATGCTCATAAAAGAGCGTATCGTTCTTTCGGTAGCCGAAAATGTGAAGGCAAAAAGCGAAATGAAAACAGAAGAGGCTAACTACAACAACTCTGTTTCAACATTTCTTGAAAAATATTCTTCCCAGGTGACTAGTCAGTCTGGGAAAGTTCCCTATTTGCAGGGCATTTCACTTTCGAATGCCAACGAATACTATTGGGAAAAACTCTACGATAAGAAGACCAACCAAACTGTTTTCAACTACCATATTAAGTATCCCTTCCCGGAGTTTGAGCTGCAGAAGTTAGTAAGCGACTTTAGGATGCGCGATCAGGAAATGACTGACAACCTGAATAGGCTAGAGGAAGAAGTTGATACGGTTTCTTCTATTGAACAAATTGAGAAAAACATTGACGAACTTAAAGCTTTGCAGGATGCATTTGTGGATGCAAGAGCCGATAAGGTAAATGTGGTAATTGCTCGGTATAAAAACTTATACCAATCCATTGAACTGTCTGAGGTTGAGAGTAGTCTTGGTACACTCAAGTTTGTCCTTCGGTTGGGTAACCGAACAATTTCAACGGTAAAAAAGCCAGTGGTTAAGTCGGAATGTGCCCGCATTACAGGCGTGAAGAACAATGTCACCGATTGGGAAGTAACCTACGACTACGACAACTGCTACGAAGATCCTGAGAACAACATTCTAATTACCTATCGCTTTGGGAACGCCAATGTAAGCAAAAAATTCTTTTTTAACGTGGCAGCCACTAAGGCTAATGTTTACCTCAATGAGGCAGTTCAGTTCGCTAAAATGGAGGAGGATGCAGATAATATTATAGCTTCCACCTGTAACCTAACACTGGTGTCGAAATATGATACACCTGTTGTAATTGAGAAGGTAACTTTGGAATTTAAGGGGGTTCCGCCAGTTGTTGTGGAGGATGTTAACCAAACATTTTCAGGCAAAGGGAACCATTCGCTGAAGTTAACGATAAATAGCCCATTACCAAAGCAGCTTACTACTGCTATAGGCAAGGCAAATCCAGTTCTTTCAGGCTCTATTCAATTCAGGAATCAATCCACGGGAGTAGTTTCAACCTACCGAATCTTTAATCAGCAATACACAACAAACTGGTAAAAAAAAGAGGGCTGAATTTCAGCCCTCTTTTTTCTTTAAAAGATTATTCTTCCTCCGGAATTGGAATTAACTCAATGGGGAGGGCAATGTTTTCGGCAAAATCGTAGCCGGCATCGCGCATATCAATGTCATCTTCAGTAAAAAACCACTTCACCTTTACTGTTGCTCCAGATTGCTTTAGTGTTTCTAGCTTCTTAAGAATGTGGAAAAACATTTTTGAGGAGGGAGTATTGTAGTAGCTCATTTTAAAGGTGACTTCTGTAATGGGATTGGGATGCTGGACATATTCATCCCACCAGTCAAAAATTGGGCTAAAAAACTCTTTAGCATCTTCCGGAATGGAATTCCCAAAAAATTCGAACCTGCCGGAACTCTTGTCCAAGTTAACTTCCGGATATTGTGAGGTTCCTTTTACGAAAATGCTTTCCATAGCTTTCTGGGTTTTATGTGATAAAGGTATGAAAAATTAGTAAAACAACTATCTATTCATACAGCAAGCTGTCCAAAAAGAAATAATTGATTGATAGAGAATGTCTCGCAAAATCGGCTAAGCCCCAAGTTTAAGAGGTGGCGTAAGTATTTATTGGTTTAAAAACAAAGATTTCCTTGCTTCAGGTAATCAGGCAAATATGGATATTCTTTACTTTTTTGTAAAAAAAAGTTCATTTTACTTGTCACGTTTTGCCTAATTTTGGAATATATGGATAGGAGCTTAGGTTATTGTCAACCAAAACCAACCAAGTTCGTTTTATAGAGAGTTTTTTTCGTAATCTGGGAAAAAAGCCCGGTCAGTATTGCTGACCGGGCTTTTGAATTTCAACTATCTACTAAACCGTGCAAACACACCCAGCGGCATATTCTTCTTAAACCGATCGGGGATGTAAAGTTCTCCGAATTCCAAATTTGGTGGTTGCTGAAAGTGGCTGTTCACCAAATTTTCAGCAATAATTGATGATAACCCTAACGAGTATAGGTTTAGGACTAAAAAGCTATTAGTTGGCTTGAGCAGCATGCTGCAGGCGTTCAGAATATCGGCTAGGCTGTCTTGCAGCACCCAGCGTTCACCATTTGGGCCTCTCCCATATGCCGGTGGATCGAGGATAATTCCGTTATATTGGTTGCCTCGTCGAACTTCCCTTTCCACAAACTTGAGCGCATCGTCTAGTATCCAACGGATGCCGTTGAGGCCGCTGAGTTCCATGTTTTCGCGAGCCCAGGTAACCACCTGTTTTATGGAATCCACATGTACCGTTTCGGCTCCTGCAGCACAGGCCGCGAGCGAAGCACCTCCAGTATAGGCAAACAGGTTAAGTACCTTTGGCTTCTCTTCCTTAATGGCTTTGGTTTTTTCGTAGATGTAGTCCCAGTTTGTTGCCTGTTCGGGGAATATGCCAACGTGCTTAAACGAGGTGAGCCCCAAGCGCATGGTGAAGTTGAGTTCGTTGTGGGTGTAGCCGATTTTCCATTGCTCTGGCATGCCAGGCTTGGGAAACCAATCGCCACGATCGTCGTTGAACTTACCCTGCTTACGAATAAAGCTGGCATGGGCCAATCTCTTCCACTCCTCATCCGGAAGACTTTTTTTCCATAGTGCTTGGGGTTCGGGCCGACGCACGATATAGCTTCCAAAACGTTCCAACTTCTCAAAACCGCCAGAGTCTACCATTTCGTAGTCGTTCCAGCCTTGATGGGGTGCTAATATTTGCATTTCTACGCTAGTTTTATCTTCATTTCACACCGTTTGCAGTCAAATTCAAGTGCAAGTTTCTGACCATTATTCTCCAAAAACAGGGGCGATGGCAGCTGTTGATTTAGCGGCGCCCTATTTTGAAGGCAATCACCCAGCTCGTATCGAAGGCAATACTTGGTGGTCATTACCATGTCACCTTTTGCTGGCACCCCAGCTTCGTATGCAGGTTGAACTACTCTGGTACCATGGCGTTCATAGAACTTCTTGGCCAAAGCATTTAGCACATTGCCTTCATATCCAATTTCACTTTCCGGGTAGGGGTGATTGGATATTACTCTCTTATTTTCGACTCTTTTGTATGCGTTCACCCTGTTGGCCTCATGTTGTTGCAATAGTTCCCTACGGAGCTGATTAATGCCGCTTATGGGCATAAAGGGCAAGGATGTAACCTGGATGGTCACATTAGCTATACGAAAAATGGAGTCGCCCCCCTTAGAAAGTTGCTCATGCCAGGTCTTGAATGCCTGTTCAGGATTGTTGGCTTTCTCCATTTCGCCACTACTAATTGCAATGGTAGCATCAATGCCATCCTTGTCAACGGAAGTAATGGTTTTATTGATTTCTGAAAGCGATATCGATGTCTCAATTTTTCGCTCTACAGCCTTTTCGAGTTTGAGCGTAAATTCCCGATCGAAATTTCTATAAATAGTGATACCTGACGAAATATTATCGATAGAGTTGGGGTAGATTCGTCCGTTTTCTACCTTATTAATGTTTGTCCCCCCGAGAACACCGTTGGGCAACACGAAGCATATACCATCTCCGTTTGAAATGGATTCCTGAGTGATTATGGTAAACGAAAGACCATCGACCTTGGCAACAACTCCTATTTTTTTCCCAACAGACTTGGGCGTTTGCAATGATGCCATTGTGCTGCGTTGCTCCACAAAGTATGAGGTAAATCCTCGGGAAAATGAGCGTTCTGGATCGGCATTAAATTGTGCCTCCACCTTTCCCGATGAGGCTTTGCTGAAAGAACGTTGGTTGATCAAAAAGTTGTCGAGCATGCGGCGGTAGTGTAGTACGGCGTTTTTTACGTAGGTCTCATCCTTTAAGCGGCCCTCAATTTTGAATGAGGTGATTCCTGCTTCAACAAGTTGTGGAAGATGGTCGGAAAGGTTAAGGTCCTTGAGCGAGAGCAAATGCTGATTTTCTCTAAGTTTCTTTCCCTTCTCGTCCATGAGGCTGTAGGCCATGCGGCAGGGTTGTGCACAAACACCCCTGTTGGCACTTCTTCCTGTAAGTGCATGCGACAGGTAACACTGACCGCTGTATGAAACGCAGAGTGCACCATGGATAAAAAACTCGAGATCAACGGTGGTAGTTTGTCTAATCTCCTTAATCTGCTTAATGTTGAGTTCTCTGGCTAGGATTACACGGCTAAATCCAGCATCCTCCAAAAACTTTACTTTCTCGGGAGATGTATTGTTGGTTTGAGTACTTGCGAACAGTGGAATGGGAGGTAGGGTTGCCTCAAGCAACCCAAAATCTTGAATTATAAGTGCGTCGACACCCGAATTCCAAGCTTGCTGGGCAAGCAAAACCGCTTCGGGTATTTCGTTGTCGTAAAGGAGAGTGTTTATTACCAGATACACCTTTGCGAAGTAACGATGGGCGTATGTGGTCAGCCTTTGGATATCGTGCATAGAGTTTCCGGCGGCAGCCCTTGCGCCAAACTGGGGACCACCAATATACACAGCATCGGCACCGCAACTTATTGCTGCAATTCCTGAATGCATGTCTTTTGCAGGGGCAAGTAGCTCCAATGGTTTCATTGGCTCCATGCGGTTAATTAAAGGCCAAATATTTGCTTAAGGGCAATGGCAACGCCATTTTGCTTACTGTGGCTGGTTACCATTTTTGCGGCAGTCTTAACAGTTTCACGCGCATTGTCAACGGCCACCCCCATTCCAACAAATTTAAGCATTTCTAAGTCGTTGTAGTTGTCACCAAATGCAATCGCATAATTGGGGTCAATATGGAGGTGGTTGAGCAGCATTTCCACACCTAGCTGCTTACTGCTTCCGGCTGGGGTTATTTCCATATAGATATCGGCACTACGATATACCGTAACCACATCGTTGAAATCTTTTGATATCTTAAGTTCAAGTCGGTCAACAACATCGGATGATGCCATCACCATTATCTTTTGCAGCTGGGGCAACTCCTTTTTCAGCATCGATATTAAGTTACCGTTGCTCATTACTTCTGGGGTTAATCCTGTGCTGAATATTTCGTGATTAGTCCAGCTGTCGTGCTGGTTCACTAGCCATCGGTCGCCATAAAAAACACCAACATGGAAACCATCTTTTTCGCTTTGATCAATTAGGACATTGGCAACATCAGAGGGGAAAGATAGCGACTGCAATGTTCTGTAATATCCGTTTTCAGGGGTTAATATTAAGGCTCCATTGTATGCAATTAAGGGAGCATTGGGGCAAAGTTTTTTGCTAAGAGGAGCAATTGCGGCCGGCATTCTTGCCGAAACGAGAATGGTTTGGATTTGCTTTGTTTCAAATAGTTTGTTTGTAATGGCAATGGTTTCGGGTGAAACATCTTTATCGTCGTTGAGTATGGTTCCGTCGACATCAGAGAAAATAATGCGGTAGCCGTTTCTTGTGAACATGGATCATTTTTTGTAAGCCTGCAAAGGTAATTATTTGGAGGGCAATAAAAAAGGCCGGCAAATTGCCGGCCTTTTTTATTGAGTGATCATCAATTTATTGACATTTAAGAACTTCCTTAATTTGGTATTCGGCCGACTCTTTAAAAGTGCCAAAGGAAGCTTTCTTATAAGCATCGCATGCATTGGTATTCTCTTTCTTTCCAAGGTATGCATTACCGAGGGCGAAGTAGTAAGGAGCTTTATTGCTGTCGCTGGTGCCATCTAGCATGGGCAATGCCTTGTTGATAGCTTCAATAGCATCATCAAACTTGGAGAGTTTGTTTGCTGCGGCTGCAAGGCCGAGGTATGCTTCGCTGGCCTTATCGTCGTATTTTAAAGCTTGAGTGAAGTGCTTGTATGCATCAGCATAGTTTTCCTTCTTTTGCTCCTCTGAGGCTATTATCAATAGGTTGTCACGTGCAGAGTTTTTTGCATCCTTAACATCTTCGGCTTTGTTGGTGGCAGTGCCAATCTCAATGGTCTTATCAAATGCTTCAATAGCCTTATCGAGATTGTTCATCTTGCTGTATGCCAAGCCCATACCAAGGTAGCATTTTGAGTAGTTAGGATCAAGTGCAATAGCCTTGTTATAATTCTCAATAGCTTTATCGTATTGACCATCGCGAAGAGCACCATTTCCAAGGAAGTTGTATAGTTGTGGAACAACCTTTTCGGCTTTGTGCTGGGTTTTTTCATCGCCATACTTTATGGCTAAAACTTTCGCAGAGTCAATTGCAGCAATGCACTCTTCAATTTTCTTTTGGTTGTATAATCCAAGGCCAATATTGAACTGGACCCCAGGAATAACCTTTTCGGCTTGAAGTCTGATTTCGTCGGCTTCTGCTCCAACCTGATTGCAAATGTTCACTGTTTTGTTGAACTGGATCAACGCTTCAGTGTAATTTTTGGCTTCATTTGCAGTAACCCCTGCGTTAAACGCTGCTACTGCATCCTTGGAGGTTGACTGGGCAAGGACCGAACCTGCCGTTAGCATTACGGCCGCTGTGGCCACAAAAAGTAAACGTAAAAACTTGTTCTTCATTTGTAGTATTTGATTAGGTTATTATTCACGCTTTTAAAAATAGTGTATTGAGACAATTTATCTTACCTAAGAAAAACTTAGGCGGCTAATTTAAAGAAAAATAGATTATGAGCATTAATTACCTCACTACCTGTCAACTATTTAACGTTTTTTACGAAAAAAATCTTTCATAAGTAGGGAGGCTTGATTGCTCAAAACGCCTTTCTTCACAACAGTTTTGGGATGCAAAAGGTTTGGTGAGATTGTGGTATACCCACGTTTAGGATCATGTGCGCCATACACAAGTTTCCCTATTTGCGCCCAGTAGAGGGCCGCAGCACACATTGGGCAAGGTTCCACTGTAACGTAAATGGTGGCTTCAGGTAAATACTTTCCGCCAATGGCTGCTGTTGCGGCAGTTATGGCCTGCATCTCTGCATGTGCAGTTGGATCGATGAGTGTTTCGGTTAAATTATGTGCCCTGGCAACGATCTGTCCATTTATAACAACTACAGCACCAATGGGAACCTCATCCCGCGCAAGTGCTTTTGAGGCCTCCTTTAAGGCTTCTGTCATGAAGCGTTCATCCACCCCAAGTTCTTCAGTGCTATCCATGTATCTGGGAAATATTTTAAAGCTGGCCCGCCAGCAGAAAGCAATATTTGTGTTACTTTCGCAAGGTAACAAATAAATGAGAAATGTATAGAACACATACATGCGGAGAGTTGAATCTTACGCGTAAGGGCGAAACCGTAACGCTTAGCGGGTGGGTTCAACGCATTCGTCGCCTTGGAGGGATGACTTTTGTAGATTTGCGTGATCGTTATGGCATTACGCAGCTGGTTTGTAACGAGAGTTCACCGGAAATGGTTAAGGCTGCTATTGAGCAACTTGGCCGTGAATATGTGATACAGGTGAATGGTTTGGTGATTGAGCGGACTAGCAAGAATGCGAAGATGCCAACCGGTGAAGTCGAAATCCAGATGGAGCGGATTACCATACTTAGCAAATCCGAAACACCTCCCTTTACCGTTGAAGATGATACCGACGGGGGGGAAGAGATTCGAATGAAATACCGTTATATCGATTTACGAAGAAATCCGCTCCAGTCGGCTATAGCACTTCGCCATCGCATGGCACAGGAGATTCGTCGATACCTCGACTTACAGGGATTTCTTGAAATAGAAACTCCCTACCTGATAAAATCTACTCCGGAGGGGGCACGCGACTTTGTGGTTCCTTCACGCATGAATCAGGGACAGTTTTATGCTTTACCTCAGTCGCCACAACAATTTAAGCAACTTTTAATGGTGGCCGGGTATGACAAGTATTTTCAAATTGTTCGCTGCTTTCGCGACGAGGACTTGCGAGCCGACCGTCAACCAGAGTTTACTCAAATTGACTGTGAAATGGCGTTTGTGGAGCAGGAGGATGTTATCAACACGTTTGAGGGCATGGCAAAGCACCTTTTTAAGGTGGTGAAAAACATAACATTTACGGATATATTTCCTCGTATAACCTTTGCTGAAGCCATGGCGCGCTTTGGCTCCGACAAACCAGATATTCGTTTTGGAATGGAGATAAACGATTTAGACGACCTGGTGAGAGGGAAGAATTTCAAGGTGGTGGACGATGCTGAATTTGTTGGTGGAATTTGTGTTCCGGGCTGTGGCGAGTATAGCCGCAAGCAGCTCGATGAGCTTACGTTGTGGGTTCAGCGTCCTCAGGTGGGAGCCAAGGGGCTAATATACGTGAAGTGGCAAAATGACGGCACCATTAAATCTTCGGTTGATAAGTTTTACGCTGCCGAAGAGATGGAGGGATGGTTTCGCAAGGCAGGTGGGGGCAAGGGTGACTTGCTGCTTATCCTAACAGGCACAAAGAAAAAGATGCAGGGTGCTTTAGGCGATCTACGCCTTGAGATGGCAAACCGTTTAGGGTTACGACCCAAAGATGTTTTCGCTCCTCTTTGGGTTGTCGATTTCCCACTGCTCGAATGGGATGAAGAATCCAAACGATTTTATGCGATGCACCACCCGTTTACCTCGCCCAAGGTTGAAGATATTCCACTTATGGAAACCGACCCCGGTAAGGTTAGGGCTAATGCCTACGATTTTGTAATTAATGGTGTGGAGATAGGTGGAGGTTCCATTCGTATTCACGACTCCGAGGTGCAGAAGCTTATGTTTAATAAGTTGGGCTTCACCGATGAGGAGGCAAAGAATCAGTTTGGCTTCATTATTAATGCGTTCCGCTATGGAGCTCCACCTCATGGTGGCATTGCATTTGGATTCGACCGCTACTGTGCCATTTTTGGTGGGTCCGATTCCATTCGTGACTTTATTGCATTCCCAAAGAACAATGCTGGTCGCGATTTGATGGCCGACTCCCCTTCACCTATTTCTGGGATACAGCTGGATGAACTGGCGTTGAAGCTCAACCTTAAGTCATAAACAAAAAAAACCTGCCAATCGGCAGGTTTTTATTTTTTTTCAGAATGCTTTGTTCTGAACTTAATTACTTAGCTTCAGGAGCAGCAGTAGTAGCGGTGGTATCAGCCTTAACAGTTGAATCCGCAACAGGAGCTGTAGCTTCTTTTACAGTAGTAGTGTCAGTTGACTCGGTCTTGCTAGCGCTAGAGCTGCAAGAGAACATTGAAAGCATTCCAGCAATCATCAGCAGTTGTGCAAATCTTTTCATTTCTTTAAAATTTAAGGTTTGAAGGTTTGAAAATCACGATGCAAAAATATGTGAATTTAGTGTTCATTGTTCACAAAACTCGATTTTTTTTTTTGATTACTCTTTATTGTAATATCAAAACAAAGAACTTCATATGCATTTCGCTGAACAATTTACGTAAAATGCACTAAAAATGGCATGATTGTGAATGATTTAATTGTTAATTTAGATAGATTCTAAATAACGTGCAAGTTCTCCATTGATATACCTGCACGTTTCTTGTATATTAAAACCTATTTTTTCTTGTCCAAGTCAATTTCCTTAAGCAATTCATCAACGGCGGCTTTGAGTTGGCTATCAATGCCATTTGCAACGTCATCGGGTAAATTTGGAACAAGAATATCGGGTAATAGCTGGTTGTTTTCGAGGTAATTACCTGCCATATCCTTTATTCCCATCTGTGGTATTCCAAACACAAGGGTAGGGTCTTGAAGATTTTCCCACCAAACGGCGGTCAGGGTTCCAGGAACAGGCATCCCTACTAACTTGCCAATATTAAGTGCTTTGTAGGTAAATGGGAAACCATGAGCATCGCTATAATTTCCTTCACTCACTAGCACTGCGGAAGGTTTATACCACTTATTAATTGGCTCTGAACCAATATATTGTCCTCTTGGGACAAAGTCGGCGTAACGCCTTCCACTCAGCAGAGTAGCGAGGTCGTCGTGCAGCCAACCACCCCCATTAAAGCGCGTATCAACTATTAGCGCCTCTTTATTATTAAATTTACCAAAAATATCGGAGTACACTTTCCTAAAACTTTCGCTGTTCATGTCTCTTACATGAACGTAGCCCAAACGTCCATTGGAAAGACGTTCTACGTCAGCCACTCTCATTTTGACCCAGCGCTTGTAGAGCAGCTCATTTTCCTGCCTCAATGAAATTGGCTTTATTTTTTCTTCCCATCTAGTTCCACCGGCAGGGTTATAGAGTGATAGCAGCATGTTATCTCCAGCTTTGCGGTTGAGAAGAGCAAAATAGTCTTCACCTGCTTTGATTGCTACACCATCAATTTTTTCAATGATGACTCCTGGCTTTATTTTAGTGTCTGATTTTGTGAGGGGACCCTCTTCTATCACCTCCGTCACCTTAAGTCCATCGCCTGCGTAGTTTTGGTCGAAGAATGCCCCAAGAGAAGCAGTGCTTTCTGCATTCTCATGTGATGGGCGATACATACAGCCGGTGTGAGAACCATTTAATTCGCCCAGCATCTCGGAAACCATTTCAGCAAAGTCGTAGTTATTGTTAATGAATGGCAGAAATCTCTGGTAGTTTTCCTTGTACGAAAGCCAATCAACACCATGTAGTTTAGGATCATAAAATTTATCCTTCACTTGTCTCCATATATGTTCAAACAGGTATGCTCTTTCTTCTGCAGGCTTCAGTTCCTGTTCGGCATGGAAGGCAATTGGTGTTACTTTACCCGTGGCGATTTCAACCTTATCAATTTTTCTATCGGAAAGGAAAAACAGTGTTTTGCCCTCCTTGTCGATAGTAAGGTTGCTGTTGTGTCCCTTTACTTTGGCAAGAAGTTTGGTCTCCCCTTCTCTCAGATTATTTACCCATAAGTCGAAACCATCTTCAAAGCGTGCAAGATAGTATAGCTTATCGCCATCGGGAGAGAGGACTGCATCGGAAATATCAGCGGAGTTGATAGTAAGCCGCTGGATTCTGTCATCCAGTCCGTTGAATTCAACTACAACTGGCTCAAAGTCTGATTTTTTGTTTTCCTCTACTTTTGATTTACTGCTTTTATCTCCCTTCTTAGTCTTTTCCTTATCTTGTTTATCCTTATCAGCCTTTTCTTTTTCCTTTTTCTGCTTTTCTTTGAAGAGTTCATACTCTTCCTTATTTAGCTTAAACTCATCCATTGCCTGCTGAGTGAAGAACATGATATATACATCGTTCTGAGAGCCCCAGCTTCCATGGCTTCGAAGACCTTCCCTATCGGAAGACCAAATCATGGCTTTTCCTCCAAGCACCCATTTGGGCGACTCATCGGAATAGCCACTGTGGGTGAGGTTTGTAATTTTTCCACTTCCATCTGCAGCAACCAAACCGGCATCGGTAGAGCTCCATCTTCCTTTTTCAAAAAACTTGACCAGAAACCATTTGCCATCTGGCGACCAGTCGTAGTATTGGTCACCGTCATTGTAGCTGTAGTTATAGCTGCCATCGAGAATGGTTCTAACCTTTTTCGATTCAAGGTTAATAGCCCTTAGCGTTGTTCTGTTTTCAAGAAATGCAACCTCTTTCCCATCCGGCGAAAACTGTGGTTGGAAAGTTTCCTCTGCGGTCTCTACAACGGGTTCCTCTTTTAATAAAGTTGAAGCTACAAATAGGGGTTCATCCTTGCTAACAATGGTTGTTTTGTAAATGTTCCAGCTATTATTTCTCTCGCCAGCATATAGCAGTGTTCGTCCATCTGGGCTAAAACTTACAGACCGCTCCTGTTCTGGGGTATTAGTTATTCGTTTTGTTGTTGAGTAGTCGACACTAGTTACGTAAATATCACCACGAATAACCAGTGCAACCTCCTTGTCTGAAGGGGAGATAGCAAGTTCGGTGGCCTGCGAGGAAATGTCGGAATATTCTACGGGTGGCTCAATATCATCAGAATTAATTGTAATGTTTACCTTTTGGGGTTCAGTACCAGCCTTAAGCGTGTAGATTTCTCCATTGTAGCCATAGCATAATAAATCGTTGTTGGAGGAGGTGAGAAATCGCACCGGATTTGACTTGTGGAAGGAGAGCTGCTTTGCTTCGGCATCTCCAGAGAGGGAAGTTTCGAATACATTAAACGATCCATTTTTCTCGCTGAGGTAGAAGAAATCTCCTTCAGTTTTCGAAAATACTGGATCCCTATCTTCACCAATAAAGTTGGTTATTTTTGATTGTTTCCCAGTCTTGGTATCGTAAATCCAAATGTCGCGGGTAACCGATGAGGTATGATGCTTGCGCCACTTATTTTCATAGCCCTTCACATCCTGGTATATGATTTTTGTTCCATCGAAACTGTAGTGAGCATTCTCCGCAGGAGTTGTTAGAATTTGAGTTATTCTGCCGCCTACCGCCGGAACGGAGTATAGCTCGGTCAGAGTTGAGGTAGGGAATTGTGCATTTTCTGGACTATCCTCAATATGAGCGGTAAAGAGAATATTCTTGCCGTCAGGTGAAAAGCCACTTGGATATTCGCTGTTCGAGTGGAATGTAAGCCGAGTTGGTGCCCCTCCCTCTGAAGGCATAATAAAGATATCAAAGTTGCTATACCTGTCGGATGAAAAGGCAATCTGCTTGCCATCTGGCGACCACACAGGCATAAAATCATAGGCTGGATTGGTGGTTAGCTGTTGTGCAGTGCCACCTGTCGATTGAACGGTGTAGATGTCGCCTTTATAGGTAAAAGCTATAGTTTTTCCATCAGGGGAAATTGCCGGATACCTCATCCAGAGCGGTGTTTCTGCCATGGTTGCAAAGGTGATTAGGCACAAGGTTAAGGTTGCAATAAGTTTTGTTTTCATGTTGGTATAGTTAGGTTCTTGCGGTTCCTTTGAGTTCAACCTCTGTTTATTATGATTGTTGCCCTGTTCACCCCGTTACAACTGGCTGGATGGCAGTAAGATGACTAGCGTAAATATGGTAAATTAAATTTGTTGTTCGCCAAATTATATTGGTTTAATGCATAATGAACGCCAGTTAACTTTCCTGCTGTTCCAAATCGTCCCAATATTCCAAGGCCCTGCGTGTGTGCGGAATTACGATTGTACCGCCCACTAGGTTGGCTACAGCAAAAATCTCCATAATTTCTGGTTTGGTAACGCCAAGCGTAAAGCACTGTTCCAGATGATACTTCACGCAATCGTCACAACGAAGCACCATGGATGTTGCCAGCCCAAGCATCTCTTTAGTTTTAGCGCTAAGGGCTCCATCAACGTATGTATTGGTGTCGAGATTGAAGATTCTTTTGATTACAAGATTGTCGGCAGCGAGAAGCCTTTCGTTCATCATCTCTCGATATTCTCGGAATTCCTTTATCTTTTTACTCATTGGTTTGTTAATTTAGGTTAATATATCATATTTGAAGGAAAAAAACGTGAAAGGTTTAATCTTCGATAATGCTTTAAAATCAAGCATTGTAGAGGATTAGTGAAAAAAACTAAAAAAAATAAACAAATTAACTGACAATATCCTTGAAATTTATTTCCGATATTATTAAATTTACATTGAATTTTTGAGCCACTTCTCAGGTGTGAGCTAGTGGTGGTTAAAGTAGTAATTTCTAAAATATTTTGAACTTTCGTCCTCAATTTAATATTTACAAATGTAATTGTTATGAAAAAAATCCTCCTCTCCGAGAATGAAGTGGCAGACTTCAAAACATTCTGCCTTAGCGAGTTGGAAAAGGCACATGCACGTGTGCGCCAACTGCAGGCAATCTTGAATCGTCTAGGTACCGATGTTTCCGACATTAGCTCCGACGAAGAAGATATGTCAACTTCCTTCTCTCAATCAGTCCTTGCTGGCACAGCCAACGAGTTTGAATCACCCAAAAGGAAAAAGAACCGTCGCAAGAAGAAAAAAGTAAAGTGGGCTGACTTTATCGTGAATACAATCAGAGATAAAGGTACTGTGATGTTGGCCAATGAGATAATTCAGGCTGCCTACGACGATTTTGAAGTTCCCGATGATGAGCGTCAAAAAGTTCGTATGTCACTTTCCAGCATCCTTACCAGAATGCTTAACCAAGAAAAGGTTCTTAAAACATACGCTGTAGATGGCATTCGTGGCCGTTTTTATGGTGTTAATGATTGGTTCAACGATAAGGAAGAGTTGAAGGCTGATATTAAGGCTAAGCTCGTCGTTTAACTAATTGCTACAAAAAACAATTTGGAGAAGCCCTTTTTCAAGGGCTTTTCTTTTTACTTTTGCGCAATAAAATACTCCATGGCTAAATTCGTAAAACACGCAGATGAACTCACGCTCTTCCTCCTTGCCGAAGCAATCCGAAGGTTTGATGTAGCCCCGGGCTTTGCTGACAAAATTCTTCAACGTCTTTTTGGCGAAAAGAAGGGGCTTAAGGATGGTGATCGGTGGAGTGTTTCCCAAATGTTTTACGATTTTCTTCGTAATAAACGATTGCTGGAGTCCGGTATGGACTTCTCGGGATATAAGCCCATTGAGCGTGCCTATATGTTGGCAGCGGCATACTTTGCCTGGAGGGGCGTAAACGTGCCTAAGCGGCTCGACTTGCCCCGTCTCAATATTGAAGCATTTCTGAGGCGGGTGGAGAGCGCGGCTGCAGCCAATTTAGCAGTTAACTTTTCGGTGCCTGATTGGCTTTTCAACCTTGGAAAATTGGAGTTGGGCGATAGGTGGTTAGCGGAGCTGGAGGCACTCAACCAATCTCCGTTGCAGTTTTTACGGGTAAATACCATGAAAATTTCAGCGGTGGAGTTGAAAGGGCGGTTGGAATCGCATGGGTTTGAGTGTAGCATTGCAGCTGAAGTGCGTAATGGCATTGCGATGGGACGGAGGGTAAACCTATTTACCACAGCTGAGTTTCACGAGGGGCTATTTGAACTGCAGGATATTTCGTCGCAGCAGGTGGCCGAACTGCTTGACCCCAAACCAGGCATGACGGTATTGGATGCCTGTGCCGGGAATGGCGGAAAAACGCTGCATATTGCAAACTTGATGGAGAATAAAGGCCGATTAATTGCAGCAGATACCCTGAAGTGGAAACTCGATACGCTGAAGTTTCGAGCTAAAAGGGCTGGTGTATTCAACGTTGAGATACGACCTGCGGTTGATGCCAACGCGCTTACAAACCTTAATTTGAAAGTTGATCGATTGTTGCTCGATGTTCCTTGCAGTGGAACTGGCGTGTGGCGTCGTAACCCCGAATCGCGCTGGTTAATACAGGAAAATGCGCTGGATAACCTTCATCGCCAGCAGTCTGAAATTCTTAGTTCCTATTCTGCAATGGTTAAAAAGGGAGGGAAAATGGTTTACTCCACTTGTAGCATTCTTCCTTCGGAGAATCACCTGCAGGTTGAGGCTTTTCTAAACGGCAATTCCGACTTTAAGCTAGAAAAACAGCTGCAGCTGCTTCCTTCACAAACAGCGGGTGACGGATTTTATATGGCACTGCTAACCCGAATAGAGTAGCTATACCTTTTTATAATAGTGTGATTTAGTAAAAAGGTGGGTATTTGTCTACTCTTCCACTATTTTCCCAATCAGGGTTGCTGGGGTGCAATCGGAAATTTCAACATATATGTAATCTCCAATTCTGCAGCTTTCTTTTGGGAATACTACCACCTTATTATACGAGGTTCTGCCATAGTAATATTCGGCAGAGCGCTTTGATTCCCCTTCAACCAGAACCTCAAACGACTTGCCAACATCCTTCTTTTTACTCAACTCTGATAGCTTGTGCTGGAGCAAAATAATTTCGTTGAGGCGTTTGGTTTTTATCTCTTCGGGAACATCGTCGGTTAGGTGACGGGACGCCTTTGTATTTGGGCGTTCGGAATACTTAAACATGTATGCAAAATCGAAGTTTACCCACTCCATCAATGAGAGGGTATCCTGATGATCTTCCTCCGTTTCGGTGCAGAACCCGGTAATAATATCGGTAGAAATGGAGCAGTCGGAAAGGATATGCCTTATGGCTCGTATGCGTTCCATGTAGAAATCCCTAGTATAATTTCGGTTCATCAACTTTAAAATGCGGCTGCTTCCCGATTGCACTGGGAGGTGTATGTTGTTGCAGATATTCTCGTACATGGCAATGGTGTACAGCACTTCGTCCGAAATATCCTTAGGGTGTGATGTGGAGAAGCGAACGCGGAGTGAAGGACTAACCTGCGCTACCATTTCGAGTAGCTCAGCAAAGTTTGTATCCTCATCCTGTCCCTTCCATCGGTAGGAATTCACGTTTTGACCAAGAAGGGTAACTTCCCGATAGCCATTGGCAAAGAGTTCTTCTGCTTCCCGAAGAATGGTTTTTGGATCGCGGCTTCGTTCTGCGCCACGGGTATAGGGCACCACGCAGTATGAGCACATATTATTGCAGCCGCGCATAATAGAAATAAATGCCGAAACGCCATTCTTGTCGAGACGAATTGGGCTAATCTCGGCATAGGTTTCCTCACGCGAAAGCAGCACGTTAATGCCCTTTTGGCCACTTTCGGCAGCACGAACCAGCTGGGGAAGTTCCCGGTAGGCATCGGGGCCCACCACCAAGTCAACTAGCTTGTCATGGTCCATAAGTTCCTCACGAAGGCGCTCGGCCATGCAGCCAATTACCCCGACTAATATGGAAGGACGTTTTTTCTTCTCCAGACGAAATATGTCCAACCGTCCCCATACACGCTGTTCCGCATTATCGCGTATGGAGCAAGTGTTTATCAAAACAATGTCAGCTTCTTCAATTCGCTCGGTAATAACATATCCGTTCGACTGCATAATGGATGCCACCACTTCCGAATCGCTAACGTTCATCTGGCAACCATATGTTTCGATGTAGAGCTTTGGTAGGTTCTCTCGGTAAACAGGTTTAATATTCTTAAACTCTATCGATTTTGGCTTATTGAAGAGGCTACTCATCCTGTTGTTTTTTGCAAAGGTAATTGCAAATTCACAAAATGTGAAACAATTGTGATATATAGCTCTGCCGTTGGATAACATCATCAGCACTTTTCCGAATTTTCAATAATGTTTGTCCTCGTCACCGATGCACTGAGCCATTGTTGAAATACATTTATGTGCTATATATCAATGCATTGTTGACCTTGCAAAGGTTGATGGGATTGGCGTGTGGGAAAAAACACCATGATTCTTCTATATAACAGGTTAAATTCTTATTTTTGAACTCCAAAAAAAAAGTTAGTAAACTAGAAAACTTGTAGGTGCTATGTCAGGTCATAACAAATGGTCCACAATTAAACGGAAAAAGGGTGCTTTGGATGCCAAGCGCTCGAAAATGTTTTCCCGCATAATTAAGGAAATGATGGTTGCCGTGAAGGAGAGCGGACCCGATCCAGATGCAAATCCAAGGCTTCGTGTAGCAATCAACAATGCAAAGGGGGTTAATATGCCCAAGGAAAATATCCAACGCGCCATAAATAAGGCCGATCAGGATAAAAATAGTCTGCAGGAAATGACCTTTGAGGGCTATGGCCCTGGTGGTGTGGCCATTTTCGTGGAGGCACTTACCGACAACAGCAACCGGACGGTTTCTACCATTCGATCGATATATACCAAGAAAGGTGGTAGCATGGGCACTAATGGCTCACTCAGTTTTCTTTTTGACCGAAAGGGTGTGTTTACCATTCCTGTTGCTAATGTTAAGAGCATGGAGGAGTTTGAGCTAGAGGTAATCGATGGGGGTGCTGAGGATATTGACGTGAATGAGGAGACCATTGAGGTTATTACCGCCATGGAGGACTTTGGACGAATGCAGAAAAAGTTGGAGGAGTTGGGTGTGGAGGTTGAAAATGCCGAGCTGCGCCGCATTCCCAACGACCTTAAGACCGTGGATGTTTCCACCGGTCTTAAGTTGCTTAGGTTGGTTGATGATTTTGAGGAAAATGATGATGTTCAGTATGTATTCCACAATCTAGAGTTAACCGAAGAGTTGATGGCCGCGATGGAGGCTGCCGAATAGGGGAGACAATACTTATCCTCCTTTTTCGTTTTCAGCAACAGTAACTATTCAGTAATTGATACCAATGAAGGCAGCAAGGTTTTTTATTTTTGGAGTTTTGGTGGCCGCGGTGTCGGCCTGTGGACCCATGCACAATGTTACGGTCTCAAAAATGGGTGACGTGCAGGTGAGTTCCTTGGAGGGGAATAAGGTTAACATAACCTTGGTTGCCACGGTTAATAATCCGAACCAGAAGAAGATTATCATTAAAAAGGTAGACTTTGATGCCAACATGGGAAAGCAGTATCTAGGGAAGTTAACGCTAAAAAATAGCGTTGTTATCCCCAGGAATTATTGTGGCGATGTGTCTGCTACCATTGTGCTGGAGCTACACAACATGATAATGGGTGGTTCGCTACTACTATCGGGCAACCCTCAAAAGTTGGCAGAAAAGGTAAAGGTAACTGGAAAGATCCGAGTAAAAGCTGGTATGTTTTGCAAAAGTCTCCGCTTTAAGGATCAGTCAATAACGGAGGTGGCAACTCAGCTCAAGGGGAACAATTAAGTATTGGGCAAATGCCATAAATTAAATACCTTTGTCGCAAACTTTACAGGGGTATTTTGTGATTCTTCCCCATACTGTAACATATAATAAGGAATACCAATGAAGTTCACCATTGTAGCAATTGTCGTTTTGTTACTCCCATTTTCGTTGAAATCACAAACCGACACTACGGCTAAGTCCCATTACATTCCTTTCTTTCAACTTGTTCAGCAGCCATCCTTGTCTGGTGGTAGTGTTACCATCCATCAAGATTCCGAGGTGAAGAAGCTTTTCGACTACGTCGAGCTGCAGAATGCCAAAACCAAAGGCCTGCCGGGTTACCGCATTCGGGTATTCCGAGAAAATAGCCAGCAGGCACGCCAAAAGTCGGTGGATTTGGTCGGTGAGGTAATTGCCAAATATCCAGACTTACCATGTTACCGTTACTACGACAATCCCTACTTTAAGGTATCGGTAGGCGATTTCCGCACCCGGTTTGATGCCATGAAAGTATACAAGCAGGTGGTGAAGGATTTCCCCGAAGCGTTCATAGTTCAGGAAACTATAAACTTTCCCAGAGTCGACTGACCAGCAAATGAAATCAACTCTAAATAATAATCCGGCTTATGCAGGCAGCAGATCAAACAACAGGAGCAACTATCTCCAGCCTCGCAGAAGACGGATTAATCGTTTTGTGGACAACATTAGCACTACGCTGCTCAAAAATATTTGGGGCTACCATTACCGGCAGCTCCTTTTTATTGTTATACATTAGTTAAACGCACAACACGAACACCGTAATCCATGAGCGACCAGATTAAGCATGAATGTGGAATTGCCCTTATTAGGCTGCTCAAGCCGCTGAGTTTCTATAAGGAAAAATACGGCAGCTGGCAGTATGGCCTTCAGAAGCTATACCTGCTGATGGAAAAGCAGCACAATCGCGGGCAGGATGGCGCCGGGGTGGCCAGCATTAAGCTCGATTTGGAACCTGGCCGGCGGTTTATCGACCGGTTCCGCTCAAACTCTGGTTCTCCCATTAAGGATGTGTTCGACCATATTACCTCTGGGGTGCAGCGCTATGCCGATAGGCCCGACCTCTTTTCGGACCCCGATTTTGCCCGAGCCAACATTCCATTTGCTGCTGAGCTCTACCTAGGCCATCTGCGCTACGGCACCTTTGGCAACAACTCCATTGAGTACGTACACCCAGTGGTTCGCGAAAACAACTGGAAGACCCGCACGCTGGTACTGGCGGGCAACTTCAACATGACCAACGTGGGCGAGCTGTTTCAAAAGCTTATTGATCTTGGCCAGCACCCGCTCGACATGTCCGATACCGTGACTGTACTCGAAAAAATGGGCCACTTTCTGGAGGACGAAAACCAGCTCCTCTTTCGCCAGTATAAGAACGAGGGCTATTCTAACTTCCGGATATCAGAGCTGATTTCCGAAAACCTCAGCATAAAAAAGGTGCTACAGGCTGCCACCAAGGACTTTGATGGTGGCTATGCCTTGGCCGGCCTCTTTGGGCACGGCGATGCCTTTGTGGCTCGCGATCCCTGGGGCATTCGGCCTGCCTACTACTACAGCGACGACGAAATTGCTGTGGTGGCTAGCGAGCGGCCAGTGATCCAAACCGTGCTCAACGTTCCCTTCGAAAAGGTGCAGGAGATAAAACCGGGATCGGCGCTCATTATTCGCCGCGATGGACATGTAAGCATGGAGGAGATTCGGGTTCCCGAGGAGCGGAAGTCCTGCTCCTTTGAGCGCATCTACTTTTCGCGAGGAACCGACTCCGAAATATACCGCGAGCGCAAACGGCTGGGCGAGCTGCTTACCCCGGCCATATTGGAGGCGATAAACTACGAGCTCGACGATACAGTATTCTCCTTTATTCCCAATACGGCCGAAACGGCCTTCTACGGCATGGTAAAAGGGGTGGAGAGCTACATGATGGAGCAGAAGAAGGCCGCCATAATGCAGGCCGCCGGAAGCCTTACCCCCGAGCTGCTCGACACCATTATCTCCTCTCGACCACGGGTGGAGAAGATTGCCGTAAAGGATGT